>CANFZJ010000011.1 GCA_947451445.1 Comamonadaceae bacterium | reverse complement strand
TATATGCGCTAGAGGCTGTTTTGGCTTGTAAATTTGGCCAGTGCCCCCAGCGTGGCCATGGCCGCTTCCATCCGCGCATCCCAGGGGTGGCCGAAGTTCAGCCGGATGCAGTGGCGCAAACCCTGCCGCGCCGAGAACATCGGCCCCGGCGCGATGCTGATGCCCTGGGCCAGCGCCTGCTGGTGCAGTGCCAGGGTGTCGAAGCCTTCGGCAAACGCCACCCACACAAAGTAGCCGCCGCCAGGCTGCGACACCTGCACGTCGGCAGGAAAGTAGCGGGCAATGGCGGCGACCAGGCTGGCGCGCTGCGATTCCAGCGTGTGGCGCAGGCGGCGCAGGTGCTTGTCGTAGCCGCCGTGCTGCAGGTAGTCGGCCAGGGCCGCTTGGGCGGGCAGGCTGGCACCCAGGGTGGTCATCAGCTTCAGCTGCGCAATGCGCGGGCCATAGCGCCCCGGTGCTACCCAGCCCACCCGGTAGCCAGGGGCCAGGGTTTTGCTGAACGAGCTGCAGTGCATTACCAGACCTTGCCTATCAAAGGCCTTGGCAGGCAGCGGGGCCTGGCTGCCGAAGTACAGCTCGCCGTACACATCGTCTTCGATCAGCGGGATCTGGCGGCTGGCCAGCAGGGCCACCAGCCGCTCTTTGGCCGCCATCGACAGGCTGGCCCCGGTGGGGTTCTGGAAGCTGGTCATCAGCCAGCAGGCTTTGACGGGGTGGTGCTTTAGCGCTTGCTCCAGCGCGTCCAGGTCCAGCCCGTGCTGCGGGTGCACGGGGATTTCCAGCGCCCGCATTTTCAGCCGCTCCAGCGTCTGTAGGCTGGCGTAAAAGCCGGGCGACTCTACTGCCACCAGGTCGCCGGGCTGGGCCACGGCCGCCAGGCACAGGTTCAGCGCTTCGAGCGCACCGCTGGTCACCACCAGCTCTTCGGGCGGCTGGGCCATGCCCATCGCCAGGTAGCGCAGCGCAATCTGCTGGCGCAGCCCGGCATGGCCCTGGGGCAGGTGCTGCACCGATTCCCAGGGCTGGCTGTGGCGCATGCTGCGGCCCAGCGACTGGGCCAGGCGCTGCAGCGGAAACAGCGCGGGCGAGGGAAAGGCCGAGCCCAGCGGCGCAATGTCGCGCTGCTGGGCTGCGTCCAGCACGGCAAACACCAGGGCGCTGATGTCCACCTTGGCCGCCACCTGCGCGGGCGGGGCGGCTGTGCGCGCGATGGGCGCGAGCAGGGTGACGGCCCCGGTGACGAAATAGCCCGAGCGTTCGCGCGCCCGCACCAAGCCCTTTTCTTCCAGCCGGTAGTAGGCCTGGAAGGCGGTGGACGGGCTGATGCCGTGCTGCGCCGTGAGCGTGCGGATGGACGGCATGCGGCTGCCCGGCGCACGCTGGCCGGAGCGGATGTCGGCGGCCAGCAGGTCGGCCAATTCCTCGTAACGTTTCATTGATAGCGTTTCATCTGAGCCGTAGATTTTTACATTTTTGGCATCTGGTATGGTTTTTTAAATGCCCACTGCTGCTGTCCCAGGCTGCGGGGCTGGGGCATGATCTTCACCGTGAAAACGCTCCTTTACTCCCTGTTGCTACTGGCGGCCACGGCCAGCCATGCCGCGCCACCGCCATTCGCCGACAGCATGGCCCAGCGCACCCAGGCCTGCACCGCCTGCCACGGCAAAGAGGGGCGCGCCGCCAGCGACGGCTACTACCCGCGCATTGCGGGCAAACCGGCGGGCTACCTCTACCACCAGCTGCTGAACTTTCGCGACGGTCGCCGCCACTACGGGCTGATGGTGCAGATGGTGGACCCGCTCAGTGATGCGTATCTGCTGGAAATCGCCCAGTACTTCGCGGGCCTGGACCTACCGTACCCCGCGCCCCAGCCGGTCAGCGTGCCAGCGCCCGTGTTGCGCCGGGGCCAGGCGCTGGCGACCCAGGGCGACGCTGCCCGGCACATCCCCGCCTGCGTGCAATGCCATGGCACGGTGCTGACGGGTGTGGCCCCCCACATCCCCGGCCTGCTGGGCCTGCCGCGCGACTACCTGAACGCCCAGCTGGGCGCTTGGCGCACCGGCCAGCGCCGTGCCCACGCGCCCGACTGCATGGGCGATGTGGCCCGCCAGCTAGCGCCGGACGACGTAGCCGCCGTCACCGCCTGGCTGGCCGCGCAGCCCTTGCCTGCCAACCCCCACCCGGCGACGGCTTTGACGCCAGGTTTCAAACCCATCGCCTGCGGCAGCGCGCCATGAAAAAAATCGCCATTACTTTGCTGCTGGCTGTGCTGGGCTTCGCCGCCTGGGTAGGCTGGATGAACCGGGACGACGCGCCCGAGCCGTCTGCTGCTGTACCTGTTACTCCTGATTTGATAGCGCGTGGCGCATATCTGGCGGGCGTAGGCAATTGTTTTGCCTGCCACACCACGCGGGGCGGTGCGGCCTATGCAGGCGGGCTGGGCATCGCCACCCCGTTTGGGTCGGTGGTCAGCAGCAACCTGACGCCGGACGCGCAGACGGGCATCGGCCGCTGGTCGTCGGCCGACTTTTGGCGGGCACTGCACTACGGGCGGTCCAAAGACGGCAGGCTGCTGTACCCGGCCTTTCCTTACACCAGCACCACCCTGGCGACCCGCGCCGACTCGGATGCGCTGTTTGCCTACCTGCAAAGCCTGCCCGCTGTGCCCAACCCCGCCACGCCCCACGCGCTGCGCTGGCCGTACAGCACCCAGCCCGCGTTGGCCGTGTGGCGGGCGCTGTACTTTCGCCCCGGCGTGTTCCAGCCCGACACCCGCCAGACCGCCGAATGGAACCGGGGCGCGTACCTGGTGCGTGGCCTGGGCCATTGCGCGGCCTGCCACACCCCGCGCACGGCGCTGGGCGGCAGCGACGATAGCCGTGCGCTGCAGGGGGGCTTGGTCCCGGTGCAAAACTGGTACGCCCCGGCGCTGGCGGGTGTGCCGCAGGCGGACACGCTGCAACTGCTGCACACCGGCGTCACTGCCCAGCGTAGCGTGCTCGGCCCCATGGCCGACGTGGTGCGCCAGAGCACCCAGTTCTGGACGCTGGGCGACCTGGGGGCGGTGGCGACCTACCTGCACACGCTGCCCGTCCCTGCGAGTGCCGCTGTGGCGCAGGCCGTGCCCAGTACCCCGGCCCGCGTGGCCCAGCGCGGCGCGCAGCTGTACGACAAGCACTGCGCCCAGTGCCACGGCGAACAAGGGCAGGGCGTGGCCGGGGCCTACCCGGCGCTGGCAGGTAACCCGGCGGTGGTGCGGCCTGACACCGCCAACCTGGTACAGGTGGTGCGCAACGGCGGCTTTGCCCCGGCCACCGCAGGCAACCCACGCCCGTTCGGCATGCCACCGTTTGTGCTGCTGCTGGGGGACGCCGACATCGCCGCCGTGCTCACCCACATCCGCACGTCTTGGGGTAACCGGGCCGACGGGGTGGCCGAGTTGGCGGTGCAGCGGCTGCGCTAGTGGACGCTTCTATAAATTCAATTTTCGGGATGCAGAGAGAGGCGCCCGGAGCGCAGGAGTTATTGGGGTCAGACACCAATTTCGCCGTGGTGCATCGCACCACACCCTTCGGGCAAGCCGAAGGCATGGCGAATTTGGGCTCTGACCCCAAAAACTCCGAGGATTTCGAGCACCGCGCAACGAAGCTATGCGCCCGAGAATTGGATTTATAGGAGTGCCTTAATCCGTCCTTCAAATAGAGGATGCGCCCCGCCCCCCAAGTGCAAATAATGCAGCTCCCATCCACAGAAGGAGCACACCATGGGCGTTCTTTTGACCAGGGGCTGCGCAGGCCCTGACGTGGCGGTACTGCGCAAGGTGTTGGTGGACAAGCTGGGTGACGACGGCAAGGCCTTCGCTAACCTAGGCGATGGCACGGAGTTCGATGCCGATGTGGAGGCCGCCGCCCGGCGCTGGCAGTCGGGCGTGGGGCTGCTGGCCGACGGCGTGGTGGGCGCGCACTGCCAGGTGCTGCTGGGCCTGCGCAGCGACCCGCCGCTGGAGGCTGCGTTGACCGTGGACACGGTGCGCCCGCTGTTCCCGGCGACCAAACCGGCCAATATCGACCGCTACCTGCCCTACGTGGCTGCCGCGCTGGCGGCGCTGGGGCTGACCGACCGGCCCATGCTGCTGGCCGCGCTGGGCACTATCCGCGCCGAGACCGAGGGCTTTTTGCCCATCTCCGAGATGCCGTCGCAGTTCAACACCGCGCCGGGCAAAACCCCGTTTGGCCTGTACGACCCGCCCGGCAATATTGCCAAAAACCTGGGCAACAAACAGCCGGGCGACGGCCCCGCCTTCAAAGGGCGTGGCTTTGTGCAGCTGACCGGGCGCGACAACTACACCCGCTATGGAAAAATTATGGGCTGTGACCTGCTGGGCCACCCGGACTGGGCCAACGCGCCCGAGGTGGCGGCCCTGCTGCTGGCCCAGTTCTTGGACAAGAATGCCGCCACCATGCGCACCGCTCTGGCGGCCAAGGACTACCAGGCGGCCCGCAAGCTGGTCAACGGCGGCTCCCACGGGTTGGCGCCTTTTACCGATGTTTTCAAACTGGCCGACACCGCCTGGCGTGCCGCGCCGCTGGCCGGGGCGCGCAAAAGCCGCGCCAAGACAAAGTCTGCGCTGCAGCCCCACCACGGGCGGCGGCTGACGGTGCGTAAAGACGCCCCCGACATCAACGACCGCCCTTACCAGCCACCGCCGGTGGGGCTGGACGCGGTGTACCCGCCGGACGCGCAGATCCAAACCTTTTTGCCCCGCTACACCCAGGCCGGGCTGATTCTGAACCAGGGCCACGAGGCCGCCTGCACCGGGTTTGGCCTGGCCTGCGTGGTCAACTATCTGCGCTGGCGCAAGGCGGGCGTGCCGGAACAGCTGCCGTCCGTCAGCCCGCGCATGCTCTACAAATACGCCCAGCGCTACGACGAAACCGAGGGCGAAGACTACGCCGGTTCCAGCTGCCGGGGCGCGCTCAAGGGTTGGTTTAACAACGGCGTGTGCATGCACGACGACTGGCCCAGCGACGCGCCCCAGCCTGTCTACGGCTATGCCGCCCGCGCCACCGAGCACACCCTGGGCGTGTACTACCGCATCGACCTAAAGTCCATTACCGACCTGCAGGCCGCCATCCAGTCGGTGGGGGCGGTGTACGTGTCGGCCTACACCCATGCGGGTTGGCACAAGCTGCCTAGTCGCACCGACGCGCCCAGCGGCCATGCCGACATTCCGCTGATCGCGTTCGACGGCCGCCCCTCGTTGGAAGACGGCCATGCCTTTGCGCTGGTAGGCTTTAACGCGCAGGGTTTTGTGCTGCAAAACTCGTGGGGGACGGACTTTGGCATGGGTGGCTTTGCGGTGCTGGGCTATGCCGACTGGCTGGCCAATGCGATGGACGCCTGGGTGGTGGCCATGGGCATGCCCGGCGTGGTGGTGGGCCGCGTCAGCGTGGCGGGCGCGGCACAAGCCCGTGCACGCACAGGTGGGGCCGGCGGGGCCGACACCAGCCGTTGGTGGAGCGAAGACCTGGCCTACCGGCACAGCGTGGTGCTGGGCGAGGACGGCCGCGTCAACCGCTACCTGACCGAAGACGCACTCAGCCGCACGCTGACCAGCCAGGTGTGCGACCTGCCCAGCAGCTGGTTTCGGGCCCAGACCCAGCAGCCGGTCAAACGCCTGGTGATTTACGCCCACGGCGGGCTCAACAGCCAAGACGACGCCATGCAGCGTGCCCGCGCCATGGGCCGCCACTTTGAGTGCAACGGCTGCTACCCGTTGTTTTTGGTCTGGAAGACGGGCCTGCTGGAGTCGATTACCGAGATCTACCACCACCAGCGCGCCCAATCGCCCGCGTTGGCCGGGGGGCTGTGGGGCGACTTGGCCGAAAAAGTCACCGAAATCACCGACCAGAAGCTGGAGAAAACCATCGGTCGCCCCTTTGCCCTGCCCATTTGGAACGTGATGAAGAGCAACGCCAGCGCTGCCTTTGAGGCCGGGCGTGGTGGCGACCTGCTCATCAAAGCGCTGCAAAAACTGCGCGACACCTGGGGCCCGCAGCTGGAAATCCACCTCATCGGCCACTCGGCGGGCTCCATCATCCTGGGCCATATGCTGAGTGCGCTGGCGGCCAAAAACGTGCCGTCCACCGCCATCACCTCGGTCCATCTGTACGCCCCGGCCTGCAGCGTGGCGTTTGCCAACCAGCACTACGCGATGGACCCGGTGCTGATGCAGCGGCTGCACATCCAGCTGCTGGCCGACCCGGTGGAGCGCGACGACAACGTTATCACCGTCTACCGCAAGTCGCTGCTGTACTTTGTGTCCAACACGCTGGAGGTAGACCTGCGCACCCCCATTTTGGGGATGGACCGGGTCTACCAAACCGGCGACTACAGCGGCTGGGACGGTAGCTCTAACACCAACAATGCGCTGAAGGATTGGCGGCGCGTGGTGGAGGTGTCGAAGTTGGCCCAGCGCATGCGCCGGGTGAGCACCCCTACCGTACGCACCGCCCTGCCCAGCGAAACCATTGCCGCCGCGCACGGCAGTTTTGACAACGACATCGACGTGGTGACACACACGCTGGAGCAGATCGTCGGCAGCCCGCTACCGCAGAAGGTGGACGATCTGCGTGGATTTTAGTGTTTGCTATGTAAATAATAGCTGTCAGTGCAGGTGAAATATGCGCTAGCGGCCTTTTTTGCCTGCAGTGCAGCCACTGCCCAGTGACGGGCATAGGTACAGGTCGAAGCCATCGCCTGCTGCTAGCGTCAGGGTGTAGCCCCGGCACACGTCGCCGTACTGGGCGGTGACCTGGTAGGTGCCTACGGGCAGGTCCAGCGCCACCAGCGCAAGGGCTGCGCTGTCGCTGAACAGGCGTTGGCCCTGCAGGTTGTCAATGTGCAGTTGCAGCACGGTGTTGGGGCTGGCCTTGGGGGCGTCTGCAGGCGGGTCACTGTCTGCTGGTTTGCCGCGCAACCACTGCAGGGTGCTGGCCAGGTAGCCAAGGCGTGTGCGCGGGTCGGCAGTGGCGTGGATGCGCAGCTGGGCTAGGGTGGGGGTAGTGGTATCCATGGCGTGGGGGGCTGCTGGGTTAGGCCGACAGCGGGTCTGTGCCTTGGTTGGACTTGGCGCGGCGGGCCCGCGTGCGCTGTGCCAGCACCGCCACCAAGGTGGCCGCAGGGGCCGAACCGGCCATGACCGGGGCCGACAGCAAAATCTTCAGCAGGCCATCTACCGCCTCCACCTGCACTTGCTGCACGTGGTTGACCAGGGCCACCACGTCGTTGCTGCGGATGGTGTGTGCGTGCTCGGTACGGGCATGTGTGTCTTGCCAGCCGTTGCTGAGCCGGAACTGCCCAAAGATGCCATTGGCCACAGCCGCCAGCGACAGCACGCCCAGCGGCTGCAGCAGGTGTTCCAGCAGGCGGTTTTGCTCGGTGGCGGGGCCGCAGCTGTACAGCTGGCCGATCAGCTGCGCGACGCGGGCGTCCGAGATGTCACCGAGCGGGTGCTCCATCGGGGGCGAAGCGGGGGGGCTTGATGGCATGGCGGTAGTCCTGGTTGTCTCCGTCCGCAGGCGGCGGGATGGTGTATGCGTCTTTTTTTGCGATTTTGCACGCTTAACGGTCATGTGCAGGTGTCAAAGGGTTCCTAGCCGTGTTGCATTTGCAATAAAGGTGCCAGCAACTCGGCCAGTGCCTGGGCCAGGTCGGCGCGTTGCAGGGGTTTGCTCAGCAGCCGGGACACTCCGGCGGCGGTGGCCCGCTGGGCTAGCGCTGCGCCGCCATAGCCACTGACCATCAGTATGGGCAGCTGCGGGGCCAGCGGGCGTACCGCTTGGCACAGTGCGATGCCGCTCAGTCCTGGCATCACCTCGTCGGTGATGACGGCGGCGTAGCGGTGCGGGTCGGCGCGCAGGGCCTGCAGGGCCGCCACGGGGTCGGTAAAGCCTTCGGGCTGGTAGCCCAGCTGGGTCAGCATTTCTTCGGCCAGCGCCACCAGCATGGGCTCGTCGTCCACCACCAGCAGGCGCTGGCCGTGGCCTGCCACGGCGGCGGTCGGGCCGGTGCTGGTGCGGCTGGGAGCGGCGCTGGATTCGGGCAGGTACAGGGTGAACTGTGCGCCCTGGCCGGGCGTGCTTTGCACGTCGATGGCGCCCCCCCATTCGGCCACCACGCCGTGCACCACGGCCAGCCCCAGCCCGGTGCCCGCGTGGGCGGCGCGGGTGGTGAAGAAGGGTTCAAACAGCCGCTCCATGACCGCCGGGGTGATGCCGTTGCCCTGGTCGGACACGCGCAGCACCAGGTAGCGCCCGGCGGGTAACTGGGTGTGCGACAGCACGCGCAGTGCGGGCACTTGCTGGCGCACCAGCTGCACGCCGACCATGCCGCCCTGGGGCATGGCCTGCATGGCGTTGGTACACAGGTTCATTACCGCTTCAAAAGCCTGGGTCGGGTCGCCGCGCAATAGTGCATGGGGGGCTTCCAGTCGGCGCTCCAGAACCACGCCGGGGCGCAGCGTGGCGGCCAGCAGGCTCAGCACCTCGGCCACGATGGGCTGCAGCGCGAACACGCTGGAGGCGCTGCTGCCGCCCTTGCCAAACGACAAAATACGCTCCACCAGCGCCTTGCCGCGCAGGGCGGCGGCCAGCACTTTGTCCAGGTGCCGGGCCTGGGCACTGCCGGGCACGGCGGCGTCCTGCGCCATTTCACCAAAGCCGACGATGGCGGCCAGCACGTTGTTGAAGTCGTGCGACACGCCACCGGCCAGCTCGCCCAGCGCTTCCAGCCGGTTGGCGCGGCCCAGCTGGGTTTGCAGGTTGCGCTGGGCGACGGCGCGGCGGTCGTTGGCGTGTTGCACCAGGGTGGCCGATATGGCGATGACCACCCACAGCAGCAGCACGCCTACGGCGGTAAGTTGTGCAGTGTTGCGCCAGGCGACCAGCACCACGTCCAGGTCGCGGGTGAGCACGACTTCCAGGTCGTAGCGGTCCAGCGGGTGCAGGGCGACCAGGCGTTCGCTGCCGTCGGGCAGGTGGCGGACTTCGGTGGTGTGCTGGGTGGCCAGGCGCTGGGCCATGGCGGCTTCGTCCGGCATGGCCCGGGTAATGATGCTGCCCGCCAGCCGCACGCCGTCGCGGCGGAACACGGCCATGCGTGCGTCGGGCGCGGGCGAGGCCACGCCAAATGCGCCGAGCAGCGCGTCGGTGGGCATGGTGGCAAAAATCCAGCCCCCGGCGGGGTCGGTGGTATGGCCGAATGGCACGGCCATGGTGACCAGCGTCGTGTGGCTGACCGGGTCCGTAAAGGGGCGGCTGACGGCAATGGCGGTTTCGTCCAGCTGGTTCAGCCCGGGTGAGAACGACGCCATGTCGGGCATGGGCGACGGGCTGGACGCCGCCAGGGGCTGCCCCGTGCGGTCTACCAGCGCCAGGGTGTTGACGATGGCCATCAGCGTGGTGCGGATTTGCAATGCATGCTCGGCCCGGCTGCCTGCGGTGGGCAGCGTGCCCTCGCCCAGCTCGACCTGCATGGCGTGCAGGCCCGCGTTCATGCCACGCAGTTCACGGTGGATCTCGTCGGTCAACGCCAGGGACAGCAGGTTCAGCTCACGCGACTGGCTGTTGACGGCCTCACCGCGCAGGTGCCACAAGGCCACCACGGCGATGCACAGTAGGGCCAAGCCCGCGCCCGCTGCCAGCACCCACAGCCGGGGCAGGGCGGATAACCGCTTGGGCCACATCAATTGCATACTCTGGCTTCCCCTGTTGCTTCTGTTGGTGCAGCGGGTTGATACTGTTTGTTACCAAACCGCTGCGTCTACTGAACCCATGGCCACGACTTCTACCGCTCCCCACATTCTAGTAATCGACGACGACCCCAGCATCCGTGAGCTGGTGGTCGAATACCTGGGCGACAACGAGCTACGCGTCAGCGCCGGGGCGTCGGGCCAGGACCTGTTCGACCTGGTGGACCGCGAAGCCATTGACCTGGTGCTGCTGGACCTGCGCCTGCCAGGCGAAGACGGCATGCAGCTGGCCCGCAAACTGCGCGAACGGGCCAGCGTGCCCATCATCTTCCTGACCGGCCGGGTTGAAGAAGCCGACCGCGTGATGGGGCTGGAGATGGGGGCCGACGACTACGTGACCAAGCCCTTCAGCCCGCGTGAACTGCTGGCCCGGGTGCGCGCCGTGCTGCGCCGTTACCAGGTGCAGGCCACGCTGCCCGAGCGGGACAACACCCGGCGCGCGTTCCGGTTTGCGGGCTGGGAGCTGAACCTGCGTACCCGGCGGCTGGTCTCGCCACAGGCCGAATCGGTCGAGCTGTCCAACGGCGAATTCAGCCTGCTCAGCGCCCTGTGCCGGTCGCCGCAGCGGGTGCTGTCGCGCGACCAGCTGCTGTCCATGTCGCGGTTGCACGAGGCCGAGGTCTACGACCGCACTATCGACGTGCAGATCCGCCGCCTGCGCATGAAGGTGGAGCTGGATGCCGCCAACCCCGCGTTGATCGTGACCGAACGCGGTGCGGGCTACCTGCTGGCCTGCGAGGTGCAGACGCTGTACTAGTTAAGGTCTTCGCTAGACCAGGTGCGCAGGCGGCTGTAGACGTGGGTGGCGCCGGGCACGGTGCTGGCGATTTTGCGGGCCTGGGTTTCTTGCTTGGGCGAGGTGACCCAGCCACTGAGCGTGACCACGCCGTCGTTGGACCCGACCTGGACGTTTTTTACGCCATCCCCCAGCGACTTGCCCAGCGCGTCGGCCACCGATGCAGCCAGGGCCTTGTCGTGCGGGCTGGCCACCACGCTGGTGACGGCCGCGCTAGCCACCACAGAGTCGCCCGCAGCGGCCATGCCGGACGCCATGAAAAAGGGGCCGGCGGCGAGGGCGATCAGGGCGCTGGCGGCGAGGCGTTGGGGGTGGGATGCCATGGGGTGTGCTCCAAGTGTTCGCAGCCACGGTGGTGCGATGCGGTGATCTTCTTGCCGCCGGGTTGCGCCTCTGTTGCGGATGCCGTACTACCGTGTGACAGCTGCAACAAAGCTACTAATTTGCTATTAAATAAATAGCTGCTTGTGCAATTGGAGTGGGCGCTACAGGCCTATTTTGTTAATTTTTTGGGTGCCTGCCGTGGTTTACCTGGCGTTAACATGCGGGGCTTGTCCGCCATTTTTGTTTGTCTCTCCACCGCAGATTTATCCACCATGCACACCACCACCCGCACCGTTGCCATTGAGCGTACCGCCCGTCCCTGGGGCTGGTATGAAACGGTGCACGAAGCGCCCGGCCACAAGGTCAAACGCATCGGCGTGCACCCCGGCCAGCAGCTCAGCCTGCAGCTGCACCACCAGCGCGCCGAGCACTGGGTGGTGGTGGTCGGCACGGCCATCGTCACCGTGGGCGAGCAGGTGCTGGAGATGCAGGCCGGCCAGCACATCGACATTGCACTGGGCGCGGTACACCGCCTGGCCAACCAGACCACCGAGCCGGTGGAGATTCTGGAAGTGCAGTTTGGTGGCTATTTGGGTGAGGACGACATCGTGCGTCTGCAGGACGATTACGGGCGTCAATAAAAAACTGCCATTCCCGCGCAGGCGGGAATCCAGTACGGCGCTCGCTGGAACCCCGCCTGCGCGGGTATGACGGGCTTAATTTGAGCCTGCTGCTATCACCAGCGGCCGCAGGTTTTTCAGCATGTCCTGCACCATCGCGTCCAGGTCGTACTGCGCCTGCCAGCCCCAGTCGGCCTGGGCGGTGCTGTCGTCGATGCTGCGCGGCCAACTGTCGGCTATGGTTTGGCGGAAGTCGGGCACGCAGTCCAGGCAGAAGCCGGGCACATGGCGCGCAATGGCCGCTGCGATCTGCGCCGGGGTGAAGCTGATGCCGCCCAGGTTGTAGGCCCCGCGCTGGCGTAACTGCTCCACCGGGGCCTCCATCAGCTCCAGCGTGGCGCGGATGGCGTCGGGCATGTACATCATGGGCAGGGCGGTGTCGGCGGCCAGAAAACTGGTGTAGCGGCCAAGCTTTAACGCGGCGTGGAAGATTTCGACCGCGTAGTCGGTCGTGCCGCCGCCGGGCGCGGTCTTCCAGCTGACCAGGCCAGGGTAGCGCAGGCTGCGCACGTCTACGCCGTGGGTGGCGCGGTACCAGTTGCACCAGCCTTCGCCCGCCAGCTTGGAGATGCCGTACACGGTGCTGGGGTCCATTACCGTGTGCTGCGGCGTGTGGTCGCGCGGCGTGCCGGGGCCGAAGGCCGCGATGGAGCTGGGCCAGAAGATGCGTTGCAGCCGGTGCGTGCGGGCCAGCTCCAGCACGTTCAGCAGGCTTTTCATGTTCAGGTCCCAGGCCCATTTGGGGTGCTGTTCGCCACGTGCGGACAGGGCCGCCGCCAGCAGGTAGATCTGGGTGATGTGGTGGCGCTCGACCACTTCGGTCAGGGCGGCGTTGTCGGTGGCGTCCAGCGCCTCGTGGCGCAGCGCGGGGAAGCGGCCAGTGGGCACCTGGTCGCTGGTGATGACCGCGTCGGGACCATGGCGCTGCACCAGGGCCTGGGTAAGCTCGGTGCCGATCTGGCCGTTGGCTCCGATGATGAGGATGCGGGTCATGCGATCAACCCGAGTTCGCGCCCGGCCTGGGTGAACGCCGCCACGGCCTGCGCCAGGTCGTCCAGCGTGTGCGCCGCGCTCATCTGCACGCGGATGCGCGCTTGGCCCTTGGGCACCACCGGGAAGAAGAAGCCGACCACGTACACGCCCAGCTCCAGCAGCCGGGCCGCCAGCTGTTGCGCCAGTACCGCGTCAAACACCATGATGGGTACGATGGGGTGCTCACCGGGTTGGATGGCAAAGCCCGCCTGGGCGATGGCGCTGCGAAAGTAGGCGGTGTTGGCGGCCAGACGGTCGCGCAGCGCGGTGGACGCTTCCAGCAGGTCCAGCACCGCGATAGACGCACCGACGATGCTGGGGGCCACGGTGTTGGAGAACAGGTAGGGCCGCGAGCGCTGGCGCAGCAGCTCCACCACTTCGCGCCGCGCGCTGGTAAAGCCACCGGACGCACCGCCCAGTGCCTTGCCCAGCGTGCCGGTGATGATGTCCACCTTGCCAAACACCCCCCGGTGTTCGTGCGTGCCGCGCCCGGTTGCGCCCATGAAGCCGCTGGCATGGCATTCGTCCACGCCCAGCAATGCGCCGTACTGGTCGCACAGGCGGCGCATCACGTCCAGCTGGGCAATGGTGCCGTCCATGCTGAAAACGCCGTCGGTAAACACCAGGGTGTGGCGGGCCCCGTCTGCGGCGGCCTGCTGCAGCTGGCGCTCCAGGTCGGCCATGTCGTTGTGCGCGTAGCGCAAGCGTTTGGCTTTGCACAGGCGGATGCCGTCGATGATTGACGCATGGTTCAGCGCGTCGCTGATGATGGCGTCCTGCTCGCCCAGCAGGGGCTCGAACAGGCCGCCGTTGGCATCGAAGGCCGCCGCGTAGAGGATGGTGTCCTCGGTGCCCAAAAACTGGGACAGGCGCGCTTCCAAGGTTTTATGGATGTCTTGCGTGCCGCAGATGAAGCGCACCGAGCTCAGGCCGTAGCCGTGGGTGGTGAGTGCATCTGCCGCTGCAGCCACCACGGCGGGGTGGCTGGACAGGCCCAGGTAGTTGTTGGCACACAGGTTCAGCACCTCGCGCGGGCTGCCGTCGGCGGCCAGGGTGCGGATGTGCGGGCCCTGGGTGGTGGTGATCACCCGCTCGGCCTTGTACAGGCCTGTGTCGCGGATGTCTTGCAGCTCTTGCTGGAGGTGGGTGTAGAAGGCTTGGGTGGTCGCCATGGCGGATGTCCTCATGCACAATGCGTGTTGCAGTAAAACGAAATTGTGCTGTATATCGAACAATAAATCAATATATTGGATTGAACATGGCCCCACGCCCCCCCAAAGTCCCTCTGGCCAGTGCCGAGCCGCCCCGTGTGGGCGACACCCTGGCGGCGCTGCGCCAGGCGCAAGCCCTGTCGCTGGATGCCTTGTCGCGCAAGGCCGGGGTGTCTAAATCCATGCTGTCGCAGATCGAGCGGGCCCAGGCCAACCCCACGGTGGCGGTGGTCTGGCGGCTAGCCAATGCGCTGGGGGTGCCGCTGGGCGACCTGCTGGCCTCTGCGCCACTGCCTGCCGAGCCTGCCATCACCGTGGTACCGGCCCACGCCACGCCGTCGCTGCGCCACCCGGACGGGGCTTGCGAGTTGCGCATCCTGGGCCCCATCGACCTGGCGGGCCAGTTCGAGTGGTACGCGCTGGCTATCCAGCCCGGCGGCGCACTGGAGTCCCAGCCGCACGAGGCGGGCACGCGCGAACACCTGACGCTTTTGACCGGCGCGCTGGACCTGGTGTCGGGTGACGCACGGCAGCACCTGGTGCCCGGTGAAACCGCCCGCTACGCCGCCGACCGGCCGCACGCCATCCGCAACCCGGGCACCACCGAGGCCACGGCCTGGCTGGTGGTGGTGCACGCCGGGTGAGTAGGGCGGGGCACGCAGTTAAATTGGGGGTTCACCCCACATTGCAACAAATTGCAACGGCATTTACTCCATAATTTCCCACTATCCCCGGCGTGCTGGGGTATCCAGGTTTTTTTGGGGAGAACAACACATGCAGGGCTCGTGCTACAGGCTAGATTTCTCACCCGGCCAGGGCTGTCGGCGGGTATGCCGCGCCTGAAAGCCAGCCCCATCGCACCCGGCACCGACCTGTTCGGGCAGGGCCGTTCCATGGGGCGCTTCATGGGCCGTTACCCGCGTACCGTGGGCATCGTCTGCGGCTACGTGGCGGGTTTGGCCATGGCACTGGCCGTGCTGCTGGCGGCCCTGCAACTGCGGCTGCAGGCCATCGACAGCGGCCATGGGCAGGTCATTGCCAGCATGCAGGAGCTGCAGGCCGATATCAGTCTGCTGCTGGATGAAGTCAATGCGTCTTTTGCCCCGGTGTGCACGCCGGATAACTTGAACCGGCTGCGCAGCCTGATGTTCACCCACCGCTATGCGCGCGACATTGGCCTGCTGAACCCGCAACGCCAGTTGTTTTGCACTACCAACATTGGCCTGCTGGAGACTCCCAGCGCCGCCGCCGAAGGCGGTATCCAGGGCTCTATTGGCCACTACTACCTCAACGTCCCCTTGCCTTTGTCGCAGGGCACGGTGCAGGCGGCCCTGGTCGAGCGGGGGCGCTTTCAGGTGGTGATGCAGCCCAACGCCACCCAGGACATCCGCAGCCGTTATGCCGATGCCGTGTGGGCCGGTCGCCCCAGCCAGCGCACCCGGGTGTTTCAGAGCGCCCGGGGGGCGTGGACCGACCGCCTGGTCACCCCGCAGACCCCCCATTTGCAGCTGGATGCGGGCCATGCCATCTTGCGGGTCACCACTACGCTGCCGGGTGTCAGCCCGATCTCGGTGCAGTCGGTGCTGTTGCCGCAAGACCTGTACCAAAACCACACCGAGGTGCTGGCCGGGGCCGCCCTGGTGTGTCTGTTGCTGGGGCTGCTGGTGCAGGCTGCGGTGACGCAGCGCTGCCAGTATTTCCAGTCCATGGCCTACCGCATCCGCTCTTTGTGCCAGCCCGCCAATGTGGTGTGCCATTACCAGCCCATCATGGACCTGGCCAGCGGCCAACCGATAGGCTGCGAGGTGCTGGCCCGGCTGGTGGATGCGGGCCAACTGGTGTACCCCGACCATTTCATTCCGGCCCTGATTGCCGACAACCGCACTTGGGCTTTTGACGCGGCGGTCAGCACCCGGGCGCTGCAGGAGCTGGGCGCGGCCTTGCCTGCGCGCGATGTGCCCTTCAAGGTGGCGCTGAACTTCTTTCCGCAAAACTTGCAGCGCGATGCCATTGAGCCGCACCTGCGCGCCAGCCTACAGGCGCTGGGCCGTACCGACCTGCAGGTCGAGCTGGAAGTGACCGAATACAACTTTTCGCCCGAGATCGTGCCCGAGCTGCAGCGCCTCAAGGCCGACGGCTACTACATCTCTATCGACGACTTTGGCACCGGCTATTCCAACCTGGGCATGGTCAAACGGGTGGCCCCCGACTTTTTGAAGATCGACAAATCCTTTGTGTTCGAGATGGAAGACGCTAGCCTGCGCTCCAGCCTGATCCCGGAAATCATCGCCATCGCCAAGGCCGTCAACAGCCAGGTTATCGCCGAAGGGATTGAAAACGCCGCCCAGGCTGCGCAGTTGCGCGCCCTGGGCGTGCCTTTTGGCCAGGGTTACTACTTTGCCAAGCCGATGCCGCTGGAGGCTTTTTTGGCCTACCTGCGGGCCTGCGATGAGGCGGCTGAAGTGGCTAAACGCCCAGCTCTTTGAACACCTCTTTGGCGGTGCGAAAGCTGTCGATGGCTGCCGGGGCACCGCAGTAGATGGCGGTTTGCAGAAACACCTCTTTGATCTCGTCCTTGCTCACGCCGTTGGTCAGCGCGCCGCGCAGGTGCAGCTTGAGTTCGTGCGGGCGGTTCAGTGCGGTCAGCATGGCCAGGTTCAGCAGGCTGCGGGTTTTGCGGTCCAGGCCGGGGCGGTTCCATACGTCGCCCCAGGCGTACTGGGTCACCAGCTCTTGCATGTCGCGGGTGAAGTCGTCGGCGTTCTGGATGGCCGCATCCACGTAGTCGGCCCCCAGCACGGCGCGGCGGGTTTGCAGACCTTTGTCGAATAGTTCCTGGTTCATGGCGTGTTTCCTGTGGCAGTGGACGGCGCAGTGTGCGCCGGAGCCACTTTTATACAGGGAAACTGATTTGCTATTTAATTAATAGCTGCTGGCGCAGGTGGAATGTGCGTTAGAGGCACTTTTTACGTATATCTCTTGCTGCGCAAGTTGTTCTTGATTTCCTGCAGCTTGGGCGTCAGCGTTTCGCCGCCGATGCGCAGCGCCACGCAGGTGGCCAGCACGTCGATGACCATCAGGTGCAGCAGGCGCGACACCATCGGGCTGTAGCGCTCGTAGCCTTCGGGGTGGTTGGCGGCCAGGTGGATGTGCCCGGCCGAGGCCAAAGGCGAGCCGCTGGTGGTGATGACGATGGTGGTCGCGCCGTTTTTGCGGGCGATGTCGCAGGCGTCCATCAGGTCGCGGGTGCGGCCCGAGTTGGAGATGATGACCACGCAGTCGCCGGGGTCCAGCATGGACGCGCCCATCACCTGCATGTGGCCGTCGCTGTAAGCAATGGCGTGCACGCCCAGGCGAAAGAACTTGTGCTGCGCATCCTGCGCCACGATGCCGGAGTTGCCCGCGCCATAGAACTCGATGCGCTTGCCCGTTTGGTAGGTGGCGGCCAGGGTTTCGGCGGCTTTTTCCAGCGCGCTGGTGCTGGCTTCGTTGCGGTACTTGAGGAAGGCGGCGACGGTGTTGTCGATCACCTTGACCATCACGTCGCTGGTTTTGTCGTCCACGTCCACACTGCGGTGGATGAAGGGCACGCCCTCGCTGACGCTGCCCGCCAGCTTGAGCTTGAAGTCGCTCAGGCCGTCGTAGCCCATGCTGCGGCAAAACCGCACCACGGTGGGTTTGCTGACGTGGGCCCGGTCCGACAGCTCGCTGACCGGTAGGTTGGCAAATGCGCGCGGGTCATTCAGCACCAGCTTGCCTACGCGCTGCTCCGCCGGGGCTAGCGACGATAGGGACGCTTTAATACGGTCAAGCATGGGGGCTCACGATTCTTCGCTCCAGCAGAAACCGTCGCGGGCGATCATGGCGCTGGCAGCGCTGGGGCCCCAGGTGCCTGCCGCGTAGGGGCGCGGGCCGGTGGTGTCGCTCTGCCAGTGTTCGATCATGGGTTCGACCCAGCGCCAGGCTTCTTCTTGCTCGTCGCTGCGTACAAACAGGTTCAGGCGGCCGTCCAGCACGTCCAGCAGCAGGCGCTCGTAGGCGCCCACGCGTTCCGAGCCAAAGCGTTTGTCAAAGTCCAGGTCCAGCTGCACCGGGGCCAGCGACTGGCTGGCGGCTTTGCTGCGGTTACCCTGGCTTTGTGCCAGCAGGTGCAGCTCTAGGCCGTCCTTGGGTTGCAGGTTGATGACCAGCTTGTTCACCGCGCCTACCGGGGTGTTGAAGATGGGGTGCGGCGTGGCGTGGAAGTTGACCACGATGTGCGCGTCGCGTCCGGCCAGGCGTTTGCCGGTGCGGATGTAGAACGGCACACCGGCCCAGCGCCAGTTGGTGATCTCGGTGCGCAGGGCGACAAAGGTTTCGGTCTGGCTGTCAGGGCTGACGCCCATTTCTTCGCGGTAACCGGGTACGGGCACGCCGGACACCTTGCCTGCGCTGTACTGGCCCCGGATCACGTGCTGTGACAGGGTCTCGGCCGTCCAAGGCTTGAGCGAACGCAGTACCTTGAGCTTTTCGTCGCGGATAGCGTCGGCATGGGCGTTGATGGGTGGCTCCATGGCGATGGCGCACAGCAGTTGCAGTGCGTGGTTTTGCACCATGTCGCGCAGCGCGCCGGTTTTTTCATAAAACGCACCGCGCGTTTCCACACCCAGGTCTTCGGCCATGGTGATCTGGATGTTGGCAATGTGCTCGCGCCGCCACAGGGGTTCGAACAGGGCATTGCCAAAGCGCATCGCAAACAGGTTTTGTACCGACGGCTTACCCAGGTAGTGGTCGATGCGGAAAACCTGCTTTTCGGTGAAGCAGCGGCGCACAGTTTCGTTGATGGCGCGGTTGGATGCCAGGTCGTGGCCCAGCGGTTTTTCCAGCACGATGCGGGTTTTGAAGCCGTTCAACCCGGCGGCGGCCAGCTGCTCGCACACGGTGGTGAACAGGGCGGGCGCGGTGGCCACGTACATCACCACGGAGTCGGCATTGCGCTCTTCCAGCATGGTGTTCAGTGCGGCGTAGTCGTCGGGCTTGGACAGGTCCATGCGCTGGAATTCGAGCAGCGCGGCAAAGCGGGCGAATTCTTCCGGGTTGGGGCGCTTGGAGTTGTCCACGCTGTCGAAGCGGGAGCGGATTTGTTCGCGGTACTGGTCGTGGCTGAGGTCGTCGCGGCCTACGCCAATGATGCGCCCGCCCTCGGGCAGCGTGCCGTGGCGAAACGACTGGAACAGGGCAGGCATCAGTTTGCGCCAGGCCAGGTCGCCAGTGCCGCCAAAAAGAACGAGATCGAAGCTCATAGGGGGTCCATCCAAAATGATGTGCGCAATGTAACTTAGTTTCAGGTTTATGCAAATGCTGGCGTAAAAAATACCAGGACTTACGCAAGTCCCCTGTGCGCCCGGAGGGCGACACAGGGCGGGGCTGCGTAAGTCCTAAATGCTTTTTGCAGTGCATTTTCTTGGTGTTTTCCCGCTTGTCGCCATCTAAAAGCCACGGATAAGCTGAATTGGTAATTCAGTTACTCAAAATAAGCAATGAAACCCACTCTTCTCACCATCGCCGCTGCCACTTTGTCTTTGGGCGCAGCCATCCCGGCTCTGGCTGACGGCCAGGTCAACATCATCTGTTCGGTGCAGGCCGAGTGGTGCAATATGGTCTCCACCGTTTACGCGCGCACCACCGGCGTCAAGGTGAATATGTCGCTCAAAGGCTCGGGCGAGGCGCTGGCCCAGCTGATCGCCGAAAAAGAAAATCCCAAAACCGATGTCTGGTTTGGCGGCACCGGCGACCCCCATTTGCAGGCGGCCGAACAAGGCCTGAGCGTGGAGTACAAATCCCCCATGCTGTCCCAGCTCTACCCCTGGGCCCAGCAGCAGGCGCAGCAGTCGGCCTTCAAGACGGTAGGCATTTATTCCGGCCCGCTAGGTTTTGGCTACAACACCGAGCTGGTCGCCAAGAAAAAGCTGCCCATCCCCAAGACCTGGGCCGACCTGCTCAACCCGGTCTACAAGGGCGACATCCAGGTGGCCAACCCCGCGTCCAGCGGCACGGCCTACACCATGATCGCCACGCTGGTGCAGCTGATGGGCGAAGACAAGGCGTTTGACTACCTCAAGGGCCTGCACAAAAACGTCAGCCAGTACACCCGCTCCGGCACCGGCCCCATCAAGGCCGTGGCACGCGGTGAAACCGCTATTTCGGTCAGCTTTGTGCACGACGCGCCGGGCGAGAAGATGCAGGGCTTCCCGGTTGAAACCGTGACCCCCAGCGACGGCACGGGGGCTGAAATCGGCTCCATGAGCATCATCAAAGGCGCGCGCAACCTGGAGGCCGCCAAGAAGTTCTACGACTGGGCGCTGACCCCCGCCACCCAAGAGATGGGCGCAGCGGCCAAGCAGTTTCAGCTGCCCAGTAACAAGGCCACCAAGGTCGATGTGCGCGTACCCGACTTCAAGAAGATCAAGTTCATCAACTACGACTATGCCAAGTACGGTGCCAGCGCCGAGCGCCGCCGCTTGATTGCGCGCTGGGAAAAAGACGTCAACTCATTACCCCGCTGATGGCACACCCCCAGGCTACACACTGCGTGTTTTCGCCAACCCCCTTGCAGGGGGCAACAGCAGCGGACTGGCAGAGCCAGATCCGCGCTGTTCACCAACGGGCTTCGCTGCGCTTGCCACCGGGGTGGGAGGTTCTTTCATTTGCGTAAGGTGATTTTTTGAAACAAAACATCAATTTGGCGATCCGCGTGTGGGTCGCCATTGGCCTGCTGGCCTACATCGCTCTGCCCTGGTACGCCGTGCAAGACAGCAGCTGGACCAGCGTCTGGGGCCAGATATTTGGCGGGCCCGAGGCGGCCAACGGCTTGGTGCAGGCGCTGGTGCATGGCCGCAAATGGCTGCTGCTGGGCCTGGCCGGGCTGGTGGTGTGCGCTGTGGGGCTGGGGTTTGCGCCCGGCCCGGCGCAGGGGCGCTGGCTGGTGGCGGGCGGGCTGCTGGGCGTGCTGGGCCTGGCGGCCAGCGGCTTTGCCATTGGTGCCAAGGGCTGGGCGTTCGAGGCGCTGAACACCCGCTTTGGCGAACTGGCTCTGCAGCAGTTTGGCATCGGCATCGGCGGCTGCGTGGCCATCGTGGCGCTGGTGCTGCTGGCCGCGTTTGGGCTGGCGCGCTGTGGCTACTTCAAGGGCGATTTGTTCATTGCGGCCAGCGTGGTCGGCTGCGGTGTGCTGATGCTGTTGTTCATCGCCTACCCGGTCAGCAAGGCGCTGTACGGTGCGTTTTTGACCGAAGACCGGCAGTGGTCGCTGGGGGCCCTGTTTGAGCGTGTCGGCAACGAGCGTATTTGGGGCCTGGGCTGCGTGGCCGGGGCGGTGCGCTGCGGCGTGGCCTGGAACACGCTGGCCCTGGCGCTGCTGACCGCCAGCGGCACGGTGCTGCTGGGCACCATGATGGCCTTGATGGCCGAGCGCGGTGCGGCCCGGTTGCAAACCCCGCTCAAGCTGCTGGCGCTGCTGCCCATCATCACCCCGCCGTTTGTGGTGGGGCTGGGGCTGATCTTGCTGTTTGGCCGCGCCGGGGTGGTCAATCAGCTGCTGGAAGCCGCTTTGGGCATCGAGCCCACGCGCTGGTTTTACGGCCTGTTTGGGGTGTGGATTGCGCAGCTGTTCGCCTTTACCCCCATCGCGTTCATGATCATGCGCGGCGTGGTGCAGGGCGTGGCACCCAGTCTGGAAGAGGCCGCAGTGACCCTGCGCGCCAGCCGCAGCCAGACCTTTTGGACCATCACCCTGCCGCTGCTGAAGCCGGGGCTGGCGAATGCGTTTTTGGTCGGCTTTATTGAAAGCATTGCCGACTTTGGCAACCCGGTGGTGGTGGGTGGGCAGTTTTCGGTGCTGTCCACCGAGATCTTTTTTGCCATCGTCGGCGCGCAGTACGACCAGGGCCGGGCCGCGTCGCTGGCCTGGATATTGACGCTGTTTGCGCTGGTGGTGTTTGCCCTGCAGCGCGCTTTGCTGGGCAAGCAAAACTTCACCACCGTCAGCGGCAAGGGCGACGCGGGCATCGCCTTGGCCCTGCCGGACGGTGTGCGGCGCAGCCTGTACGCGGTGGCGCTGCCGTGGATGGCGTTTACCGTCGTCGTCTACCTGTTTGCGTTTGCGGGCGGCTTTGTGCAGACCTGGGGCCGCGACTACACGCTGACGCTGAACCACTTCCACACCGCGTTTGCGCTGGAATGGGGCCCATTTGGCATCGTGTGGGCGGGCACGGCGTGGAACTCGCTGTTCACCACCGTGCAGCTGGCCGGGGTGGCCGCGCCCATCACGGCGGCGCTGGGGCTGCTGATTGCCTACCTGCTGGCGCGCACCGAATTCAAAGGGCAGGGCGGTTTCGAGTTCATGGCGCTGCTGGCCTTTGCCATACCCGGCACGGTGCTGGGCGTGAGCTACATCCTGGCCTTCAACGTGCCGCCGCTGGAGCTCACTGGCACCGGGCTGGTGATCGTGCTGTGCTTCATGTTTCGCAACCTGCCGGTGGGCGTGCGGGCCGGGACTGCTGCCTTCAAACAGCTGGACAAGTCGCTGGACGAGGCCTCGCTGATGCTGCGCGCCTCCACCCTGCAAACCCTGCTGCAGGTGGTGTTGCCGCTGCTGAAACCCGCGTTGGTGGCGGCCCTGGTGTACAGCTTTGTGCGGGCCATGACCACGGTGTCGGCGGTGGTGTTTTTGGTCACCGCCGAGAACGAGCTGGCCACCACCTACATCATCGGCCGGGTAGGCAATGGCGACTACGGCGTGGCGCTGGCCTATTGCACGGTGCTGATCGTGCTGATGTCGGCGGTGATTGGCTTGATCCAGTTGCTGGTCGGCGAACGCAAGCTGGGCCGACGCAAGACGGGTGTGGCCACGATGGCCCATTGAATTTAGGGCACTTCTAGAAATTCAATTTTCGGGATGCAGAGCAAGGCGCCCGGAGCGCAGGACACCGGAGTGCACTTCAGTGCATGAGGATTCCGAGCACCGCGCAACGCCGCTATGCGCCCGACAATTGGATTTAT
>CANFZJ010000010.1 GCA_947451445.1 Comamonadaceae bacterium | reverse complement strand
GGCCCTGCTGGACCAGCTGGGCTACAGCGGCCACGTAGGCTGCGAGTACCGGCCCCGGCGCGGCGCGGTGCCCGGGGGCACATCGGACGGGCTAGGCTGGATGCAGCCGTACCGTTGATATGCGGTCACTGCGCACCACAGGCCAAGCACGGCCCGAACGGTAGGGGTAGATGCGTCCAGACATGCCCGTACAACCACTTCCCGTCCGGCTACAGCGTGCGCAGAAAACCAGTTGCACTGGTCTCAGGAGCCTCCAGCGCACGGCCTATCTGCACAAGCAGCTATTATTTCGATAGCGGTTTCAACAACTCCTGCAAATCGGTCTCCGAGAACAGCGGCTCCGAGCGGCCCTGCGCTCCGCTGTACATGCTCTCGGCCAGCGCCGCTTTGCGGTCTTGCAGGGCCAGGATGCGTTCCTCGATGGTGCCTTGCGCCACCAGCTTGACGACCCAGACGCTTTGGGTCTGGCCGATACGGTGGGCGCGGCCGGTGGCCTGGGCTTCTACCGCCGGGTTCCACCAGGGGTCGTAGTGGATCACGGTGTCGGCCTGCGGCAGGTTCAGGCCCACGCCGCCCGCCTTCAGGCTGATGAGGAACAGCGGTACCGCACCGCTGGTGAACTGGTCGATGATTTCATCGCGCTTTTGCGACTGGCCGGTCAGCTTGACCCAGGGGATGTTGCGGGCTTTCAGCTCGGCCTCGATGCGGGTCAGCATGGTGGTGAACTGCGAGAACAGCAGCACCTTGCGGCCCTCGGCCAGCATCTCGGGCAGGATCTCCATCAGCTGGTCGAGCTTGGCCGACTGCTTGACGTTTTTGGCCGATTCGAGCTTGAGCAGGCCGGGGTCGCAGCAGACCTGGCGCAGCTTGAGCAGGGCGTCCAGGATGGTGATGTGCGACTTGGCCAGGCCTTTGCCGTCCAGCGCCTCGCGCACGGCTTTTTCGGTGGTCAGGCGGATGGTTTCGTACAGGTCGGCCTGTGGGCCTTGCAGCTCGACGCGCATCACCGTTTCCACCTTGGGCGGCAGTTCATGCGCCACCAGGGCCTTGGTACGGCGCAGCATGAAGGGCGTGATGCGGCTGCGCAGCTGGTGCAGGCGTTCGCTGTCGCCCTGCTTTTCAATCGGCGCGCGGAACAGTTGGTTGAACTGGCCCTGGCTGCCCAAAAAGCCGGGCATGAGGAAGTGGAACAGGCTCCATATTTCACCGAGGTGGTTTTCCATCGGCGTGCCGCTCAGGGCCAGGCGGTGCGTGGTTTGCAGCTCGCTGGCCACCTGCGCGGCGTGGGTGCTGGCGTTTTTAATGTTTTGCGCCTCGTCCAGCACCACCAGGTGCCAGGGTGCGTTGAGCCAGCCTTCGCGGTCGCGTGGCAGCAGCGAATACGGGGCGATGACCAAGTCGTGGTCGTGGGTGGTGTCGGACACCTCGTGGCGGTCGGCCCCGTGCAGCACCAGGGTGCGCAGGCCGGGGCAAAAGCGCTGGGCTTCGCGCTGCCAGTTGCCCATCAGGCTGACCGGGGCAATGACCAGTGCCGGGTGGACCAGGCGGCCCGCGTCTTTTTCGATCTGGATATGGGCCAGGGTTTGCAGGGTTTTGCCCAGGCCCATGTCGTCGGCCAGGATGCCGTTCAACCCGGCCCGGCGCAAAAACTGCAGCCAATTCAGGCCCTGCTGCTGGTAGGGGCGCAGGCTGGCGTGTACCGATGCGGGCAGCGGCACCTCGGGCAGGCTGCTGCTGCCTGCCAGTTGGGCGACCAGCGCTTGCAGGGCTTGCGCACCGGTCCACACCGCGCCCTGGCCCAGGGCCGCAGCGGCACGCAGGGCCTCCAGCCGCGACAGGCGCAGGCTGTCGCCGTCGGTATCCAGATGGCGGTTGCCCACCAGCTCCAGCAGCGCGGCCAGCCAGGGGCGCAGCGGTTCGCTGGGCACGCGGATGAAATTGCCGTCCGGCTGGCGCAAAAACAGGTGCGGCGGCAGGCTGCGCTCGCCACTGGCGGAGTCCAACGGCGCATCGGCCAGCTGCGCCAGCAGGCCGGGTAGCAGGGGCAGGATGTTGAGCCGTTGGCCGTTGATCTCCATGCCCAGGGACAGGTCGAACCAGGGCGATGCGTCCGGGTCGGCGGCGTCAGCGGGCTGCATCTGCACCTCCAGCGTGTCAGCGCGCTGCAGCCAGTCGGCCAAGGCCTCGGCCTGGGTGACCTGAAAACCGGCGGCGCGCAAGGCGGCAAAGCCGTCGTCGGCCCAGGCCAGCCAGGGCTGCTGGCTCTGCCCGCCGGGGATGTAGTAGCCGCGCTCGGGCGTACCCTGTAGCCCGGCGTGGGTCAATGCGGCATCAAACGCGCGTTCTGTGGGCAGGTCGCGGTGCAGCAGGGTTTGTTGGCTGCCGTGGGTCAGCAGTACAGTGGATTTTTGCGGATTCCAGCGCCCGCGCAGCCCGGCATAGTCCAGCGTGAGCTGGGCGCACAGCAGGCCGAGTGCGTCCTCGTCGGCGGCAGGCACCGGGACGATGTGCAGGTGGGCCGTGGGCCTCACCCCACGCACCGTGGCAATGTCCTGCATGGTGGGCGGCAAGGCCACGGCGCTCAAGTGCTGCAGCAGCGACGCCTGGAAGGTAGGCAGGGCCGACTGGCGCAGCGGTGGCGCATTCAGCAACAGCTGCAGTTGCGCAGGGGGTACGCCCTGGGTCAGGGCCAGGCCGCAGGTGCCCCGGGCCTCATCCAGGTACAACGGCGGGCTGTTGGCATACAGCTGGGCGCTGCTGCTGCCCGCCAGCTGGGCGTGCAGGGTCCAGCGGGGCTCGGCCCCGTCCGCATCGGGTGTGGCGGCCCAGTCCCAAGACAGGTCCAAGGGCTGGTCCCAGCGCAGTGCAGCGCCTAAAAACCCGCCATCCCCTTGGGAAAACAGCCGCCCGGTGTCACTGGCCAGGCGCAGCGCCAGCAAGCCCGCCTCGCCTTGCACCAGGGCATTGAGCTGCACCGGGTAGGCGTAGCCCGAGGCACTGAGCCCCTTGACCAGGCGCAGCAGCTCGAGGTCTTGCACGGTGGCGTTGTCAAACAGCAGCTGGCCGGGGTACGGCAGGGTGTTGATGGTCTTGGGTTTGGCCCAGCCACCCTGCTTTTTGGGGCTGGCTTTTTGCATCTGCAGCTGCAAGCTGCGCGACTGCGGCCCCACGCCGGGGGTGAGGATGTAGATGAAGCTCTCGGCCGGGCCAGTGCCCTTTGAGGCGGTGTCGGGGCTGTCGTCCAGCAGGTCGAAGGCGCGTAGCCAACGGGCAAACTTGTCCATGTCGGCGGCCTGGGCCCGGTCGTCCGCAGCCTGTTTGGCGGTGGCCAGTTCTTGCGGGCTGGGTGGCGTGGGGGGTGGGGCGTTTTGGGCGGCAACGCCTTGGTACGCGACCTTCAGCGTCAAGGCCACAGCGTGTTTGCAGTCCACCCCCACGGGGCAGCTGCATTCGGCGTCCCAGTGGGTCAGCTGGCTGTGCGCATTGACGTGCAAACGGATGCTCTGCGTGTACGGTGCGTGCTGGCTACCCTGCACTTGGCCGGTGAGCTGCCAGCGGCCCGCGTCGATCGCTTGCAGATGGTTCTCCAACACCTTTTGGCTGCGGAACAGGGTGAGGCCTCGCTCCAGCACCCCGTTGGAGACGTAATTGCCCAGTAACTTGGGGTTAAACCACATAGCCGCCCCCGCTTACAAGATGTGGCGGGCTATAGAGGTTTGGCGGCAGAAGAAGGGGATAGCGATGGGGGGCATAACAACTCGGCAGTGGATACAGTGGGCCAGTGTAAATGCCACCCCCTGCCTACAAAGCCAGCGTGACCTGCAGCCCCAGCGTGGGCGACTTGGCCGCCGACGCTGGGATCGAGGTCGGCACGCCGCCCTGGGTGCGCCAGGCCAGGCTGGCGCGGATGTCGAAGTGGTTCCAACTGGCGTTGACGCCGAACCCGGCCCCGGCCAGCGTGCGGCTGTTGGCTACCGAGGCGTCATAGACATTCTTGTTCACCCGGATGCTGCCCACATCAAAGAACAGCGTGCCCTGTACCCCTGCCAGCAGCGTGTGCTGCAGCTCTAGCGTTGCGCGGTAACCGGTGTCGCCGCTGGCCTCGGACGCCGGGTAAGCGCGCACGCTGTTGGGTCCACCCAGGCTGAATTTTTCTGACGAGTCCAGGTTCTTGTTCGCCTGCTGTCCCGCAAAGGAGGCCAGCACCAGGGTGCTGTTGGTGATGCGCTGCTTGCGGCTGGCGGCATAGGCTAGCTTGCGGTAGCTGCCATGGGTTTGGGCCGATGCCGCGTCCAGCGCCAGTGCCGAGGCGGACTGGATGTCCAGCTGGCCCAGTACCAGCGACAGATCCACGCTGCTGACCCCGCCACCGCCCAGCCCATCCTGCTGGCTACCCGACAGGCCCAGGCTACCCACATGCACCCGCTTGCCCGTCACGGTGGCGGTGGAGTCCACCGCATCGTTGAGGTGCTTGTCTTCAAAGGATGCCGTGCCGTTCACATTGCGCGCCGCGCTGCGGATAAACGGGTAGCTGGCGTACACCGTGCCGCTGTGGGCCGTGCCGTGGGCCTGCAGCGCCTCAAACTCCTTGCCCAGCTTGTAGTGGATGCCAAACACCGCCGCACCTACCCGCAGACCGTCGGCCCCGATCGGCAGCTGGTAAGCCATGCGGCCGTATTGCAGACCGTCGCCGCTGGTCAAGGCGCCCACGGCCAACTGGTCGCCGATCTGCAGCGGGCTGGCCAGATTCAGATTGGTTCCCAGGCGGTACGCACCCGTGGAGCGGCTGCCGTAGTTGTCCAGGGTGGCGCTACCGGTGACGGCGGCGGCGGGCTGCAGGTCAATCAACAATTCGGACGTGCCAGGGCTGGCACCGGGCTGCAGGGTGGCGCGGGAGGCCCCCACGCCGGGCGTGTCTTGCAGCAGCAGCAGGCCGCGCTCGATCTGCGCCGCGCGGATCACGTCGCCGTCTTTGACATCGCCCACATAGGCACTGGCCCGCGCATCGGACAGGCGAGACTGGTTGGCCAGCGTGCTGCGGGCCATGCGGCCTTCGACGATGGAGATCGTCACCTGGCCGTCGGTAATGTCCTGCGCTGGCAAATAGGCTCGGGCGACGGCAAAGCCCTTCTCACGGTAATACGCCGTGATGCGCCGGGCGGCGGCGTTGAGCTGGCCCAGGGTTTGCTCGGAGCCGACCACGCCCTCCACCAGCGTTTGCAGCACGGCGCTGGGCACTTCTTGGTTGCCGCTGAACACCAGCGTCTTGACCAGGAAGGCGCGTTCATTGGGCTGGCTGGCCGGGGCGGGGGCATCCGCGCTCGGCTGCAGCGCCGGTTGCACGGCGGGGGCCAACGGCGCTGGCTGCACATCGCGCAGCAGCTGGCCCGCATTCGGGCTGACCTGGGCCCAGCTAGCGGCGCTGATGGCGTACAGGGCGAGCGCCAGAGCGCACAGCGCGGGGGCTCGGGAAGGGGTATTTTGGATAGACATGGTGGTACAGGTGTTAAGGTTTAAAACAGGCGGCTGGGGCGTTTAGTTGCACGCCGCCGCACCGGCCTCGCAGCCTTCGACCGTCAGGGGGGATGCGGCGTCCACCGGGGCATCCTGGACCACGCGGGCCAGGTTGAGGGTGTCACCCACCACATTGGGCAGGGCGGTGGTGCCCGCCGAGGCCGGTGTTGTGGTGATGACACCCGTGCTGGCGGCAGTGATGTTCGCGGTGGTGGTCGCGGTGCTACTGGCCAGCACGTAGTTGCCCGCCGCACTGCCGCCCAACACAAAGGTTTCGGTCACGGTCTTGCCGCTGCCCACTTCTTTGCTGTCAAACGTGCCGCTCTGGCCCAGCGTGACGCTGTCACCGCTGACGATGCCACTCAGGGCCCCGCCGCTGACCGTGGCGGTGGTCGTGCCGTCGTAGGTCTTGTTGGCGGCGCTAGCCCCGCTGACCGTTAACGTGGCCTTGGTAATGTCCAGGCTCGTTGCTGCATAGCTGATGTCATAGCCCTGCTGGCCCGAGTACAGGCCCGACAGACCCAACGTGCCCGCGCCGGTGCTGTAGCTACCCACGTTTTTGGAGCTGGTGCTATAGCCCAGACTGCCCAGCAGCGTGGCGTCAGTGACTGACGTGGTGTAGCTGCTGGTGCCGCTGGTCGTGCCGTCGTAGGTTTTGCTGCTGGCGTCCGCCGTCACCGTGATGGCGGTCAAGAAGTTGCGCAGCAGCGGGGCGGTGCTGCCCTCGTAGATGCGCCACACGCTGCTGGAGCCGCCCGCCGTGGCCACGTCCCAACCGGCATCCGTGAAGGTGGCGGCGGTCTGCATCTGCGCCGTGGTTTTGCCCGTACCGCCCGCGCTGCTGCTCAGGCCCGAGGTCTCGGTGTTCCAGAAGCTGTTGCTGACCGTGCCGCCACTGAAGTCCCCCACCAAGCCGCCGACGTTGCTGCCGCCGGTCACTGCGCCGCTGGCGTAGCTGTTGCTGATGCTGCTGCTGCCGTTGTTGGACCCGACCAGACCACCGCTGCTCCCGCTGCCATAGACCGCGCCCGTGGCGTAGCTGTTGACAATGCTGAAGGTGTCGCCGTAGCCGAGCAGGCCACCGGCATCGCCGCTGCCATGCACCGCACCCGTGGCGTAGCTGTTGCTGATGCTGCCCTGGTCCAGCTCCCCGACCAGCCCCCCGGCGTTGTCACCCGTGTCGGTGACTGCGCCGGTGGCGTAACTGTTGCTGATGCTGCTGGTGCTGCTACTACCATCGCCTTGCCCTACCAGGCCGCCTACCATGTTAGTACCCGAGACCGCACCCGTGGCGTAGCTGGTGTCGATGCTGCCGTAGTTGATGCCCACCAGCCCGCCGACCCTGTAAACCCCCGAGACCGCGCCCGTGGCGTAACTGGTGGTGATGCTGCCTGCGTTGCTCCCGACCAGTCCACCGACATCATTGGCCGTGCCCACCACAGCACCGCTGGCGTAGCTGCCGACAATACTGCTGGAGTTGTCTCCTACCAGTCCGCCGACCAGGGTATTGCCCGTGACCAGCCCGGTGGCGTAGCTGGTGTTGATGCTGCCTGCGTTGTTGCCCACCAATCCACCCAGGCTGTCGCGAGCCGTGACCGCGCCGCTGGCGTAGCTGTTGCTAACCGTGCTGGTCGCTTCGTTGAACCCCACCAGCCCGCCCACCGCTCCGCCGCCCGCTGCCACGGCCCCGCTGGCGTGGCTGGTGTAGACACTGCCGCCCGCGTTGACCCCCACCAAGCCACCCACATAGCTGCTTCCACCCACACTCCCGCTGGCAAAGCTGTTGCTGACGCTGCCGCTGTTGTAGCCCACCAGCCCGCCCACATTGGTGCTGCCATTCACCGCCCCGCTGGCATAGCTGTCGCTGCCGTTGCCATTGATGCTGCCGTCGCTGCTGCCCACCAGCCCGCCCACGCTGCTGCTGCCCGTCACGTCGCCGCTGGCGTGGCTGTTGCTGATACTGCCCTGGTCCAGATACCCGACCAGCCCCCCTGCGTTAGCCCCCGTGTCGGTGACCGCGCCGGTGGCGTAACTGTTGCTGATGCTGCTACCGCTTTGGCCGGCCCCTACCAGTCCGCCCACGCTGTCCGTGCCCGCAACCGCACCCGTGGCATAGCTGGTGCTGATGCTGCCTGCGTTGTTGCCCACCAGCCCGCCCACGGTGCCATTGCCCGTGACCGCACCCGTGGCGTAGCTGTTGCTAACCGTGCTGGTCGCTTCGTTGACCCCCACCAGCCCACCGGCTTCAAAGCCGCTAGTCGCCACGGCCCCGCTGGCGTGGCTGGCGTAGACGCTGCCGCCCGCGTTGTCCCCCACCAGGCCACCCACATAGATGTCTCCGTTCACATCCCCGATGGCAAAGCTGTTGCTGACACTGCCGCTGCTAAAGCCCACCAGGCCACCCACAGCGGATGAGCCCGTCACCGTGCCGCTGGCATAGCTGTCGCTGCCGTTGCCATTGATGCTGCCGTCGCTGGTGCCCACCAGCCCGCCCACGCTGCTGCTGCCCGTCACGTCGCCGCTGGCGTGGCTGTTGCCGATGCTGCCGTGGTTGGAGCCCACCAGCCCGCCCACGTTAGTGGTGCTTTGCACCGCACCGGTGGCGCTGCTGCCGCTGATGCTCCCTACGCTGTAGCCCACCAGCCCACCTACGTTGCTGCCCAGGGCGTCGGTGACGCTGCCGGTGGCCGATGAATTGCTGATGCTGCCGCCCGCCAGCAATGCCCCCACCAGCCCGCCCACGTTGCTGGCGTTGGAGTCGATCACCGTGTTGCTGCTGTAGCTGTCCGTAATGCTGCCGCTGCTGGAGCCCACCAAACCACCCACGTTGCTGCCGTTGCCCCACACCGTCGTCCCGGTGGCGTGGCTGGCGCTGATGCTGCCATCGTTGTAGCCCACCAGCCCGCCCACGTTGCTGACGCCGGACACCGAACCTTGCGCCACACTGTTGCTGATGCTGCCCAGGTTAGCCCCCACCAGCCCGCCAATCTTGGTGTTGGTGTCGCCCCCCACCGCCCCACGGGCATAGCTGCCACTGATGCTGCCGCTGTTGACCCCCACCAGCCCGCCCACGGAGTTGCCACTGTCCAAGGCCGTCACCGCGCCGGTGGCATAGCTGTCGCTGATGCTGCCCTCGCTGGCCCCCACCAGCCCGCCAATAGCGTCAGTGTCGCCGTTCACTGCGCCGCTGGCGTGGCTGTTGCTGATGCTGCTGGTGCTGCTGGCAACGCTGGCGTCGCTCGCCATCCGGCCCACCAGCCCACCCACATAGTTGCCGTCCCCCTCTACCGCCCCCGTGGCGTCGCTGCTGGCCACCGTGGCGCCGTACCACATCAGGCCCACCAGCCCGCCCACGTTGTCGCCCGTGCCAGTCACGGCCCCGGTGGCATGGCTGGCGCTGATGCTGCCGCTGCTATACCCCACCAGGCCGCCCACGTTGGCACCGCCTTCCACCGTGCCGCTGGCAGTGCTGCCGCTGATGCTGGCGCCAGCCATGCCGACCAGCCCGCCCACGTAGTCCCCGCCCACCACCCCGCCAGTGGCGCTGCTGGCGCTGATGCTGCCGCTGCCCTCGCTAGAGCCCACCAGCCCACCCACATAGTTGCCCGAGCCGTCCACATTCCCGTGGGCCTGGCTGTCACTGATACTGCCGCTGCTTAGGCCCACCAGCCCGCCCACGGTGCTGCCGCCCCGTACCGCCCCGGTGGCGGTGCTGCTGCCGATGCTGCCTGCACTGGTGCCCACCAGCCCGCCCACGTAGCTGCCGTAGGCCACTACCGACCCGCTGGCCGAGCTGCCGGTGATGCTGCCATCGTTGCGCCCGACCAGCCCACCCACCATGTCGCCATCGCCCACCACCGACCCACTGGCAGCGCTGGCGCTGATGCTGCCGGCGCTATACCCCGCCAGGCCACCGGCGTAGCTGGTGCCCGTCACATGGCCCGTGGCGCTGCTGCTGCTGATGCTGCCATTGTTCCGCCCCACCAGGCCGCCGGTGTAGTTGCCATCGCCCGTCACGCTGCCCGTGGCGCTGCTGTTGCTGATGCTGCCCGTAGATTCGTTAAAGCCCACCAGCCCCCCGGCGTACTGGCCGCCGGCCTCCACCGTCACGCTGGAGCTGCTATTGCTGATGGTGGCCGCGTTGTCGCCCACCAGGGCGCCCGTGTCGCTACCACCGAGAATGTGGCCCCCCACCAGAGCGATGTTGCTGATGCTGGAGCCGCCCATGGTGGCACCAAACAGGCCCACGTAATCCTGGCTGCCGCGGTCCATGGTCAGGTTGTTCACCGCATGGTTGGCGCCATCCAGGCTGCCAGAGAAATTTGCAGAGCCATTGCCCACCGGCGAGAAGCCGTCCGCACTCCACATGCCGCTGGCGTTGCTGCCATTGGCGTCGCTGGCGTCGATGTCGTTGGCCAGGCTGTAGCTGCCATTCACGCCTACGGCCATCAGCTGCAACTGGTGCGCGTTGTGGATGCTGCTGCTGTATTCGCTGTATAAAAAGGGCCGGGTGGCGCCCTCAACCATCACCCAGGCCGCGCCACTGGTGTCGGTGGCCACGTACACGCCCGAGCCGGTCAGGGTTTCGGTCCAGGTGCCCAGGTTGGTGTAGCTGCTGTGGTTGTAGCGGGTGCTGGCGGTAACGGCGCTGACATTGGTAAGCGTGCCCGAGTTGTAACCCACCGCGCTGGCCTGGCCTGTGCTGTCGCTGTCCCAATAGGCGTTGCTGATGCTGCCGCTGCCTGAGGTGCCGCCGTAGTTGAAGCCCACCAGCCCGCCGAGATAGAGGTTGCCCGCCACCGCCCCGGTGGCATAGCTGTTGCTGACGCTTGCGTAGTTGCCGCCCACCAGCCCGCCGATCACGTTGCTACTCCCCGTCACCGCCCCGGTGGCGTAGCTGTAGCTGATGCTGCCGTAGTTTTCTCCCACCAGCCCGCCGACACTGCGGCTGGCCGTCACCGCCCCGGTGGCATAGCTGTTGCTGACGCTGCCATAGTTGCCGCCCACCAGTCCGCCAAAAAGGGCGTTACCGCCGCCCACCGCCCCTGTGGCGTAGCTGTTGCTGATGCTGCCGTCGTTTTGGCCCACCAGTCCACCGACAAAATCGCCCGAACCTGTGACGCTTGCGCTGGCGTAGCTGTTACTGATGCTGCCTTGGTTGTCGCCCACCAGCGCCCCTACCGTGCCGGCCCCGCTGACGCTGCCGCCTACCAAGCCGATGTCGCGCAGCACGCCGTTATTGGTGCCCACCAGCCCCACCGTGCTGCCCGTGCTGGCAATGGCCACGTTGCTCACGCGGTGGCCCAGTCCGGCCAGCGTGCCATTCAAAGTGCCCAACACTGCTGCCGAATACGTGCCGCTGCTGCTGGCGTCCAGGTCCTGCGCCAGGGCATAGGCCCCGCTGCCGGTGGCGGTTGCCAGGCCGGCCATGTTGTGAATGAGCGTGTAGTCCGTGCCGTTGATGGCCAGCGTGGCGTTGGCCCCGCTGAGGGTGACGGGGGCTTTGACGTTGTAGTCCGTGCCGCTGCGGGTACTGCCCGCCGTGGCGAAGTCGCCGTAGTTCAGCACCAGCCCGGCGGCATCGCCGGTGGCGGTGATGGCGGCGTTGATGTAGATGTTGTTGTAGGCATTGAGCGTGAGCGTGGTATTGGCGCTCCAGCCCACCGCCGCGTTGACGTTGATGTTGCCGTCGCCAGCGCTGCCGCTGGCGTCCGTCGCCAGTATGACGCTGGTGGTAGACAGGTCGCTGGCCAGCGTGGTGGCCCCGATGCCGCTGCTGGTTTGGGCCCCGCTGCCGCTGACCACATTGAAGTCGCTCGGGTCAATCAACCAGGTACCTGTCTTGCCATTCGCGGCCAGGGTACTGACCTTGGTGCCGTCGGCCACCTGGACGGCGGCGGCGCTGGTTTCGATGAAGCCGCCGTTGCCTGTGGTGGGGGCGGACGCATCCAGCGTGCCGCCCACGTGGACCGTGCCGGTTGCCATGTCGCCCAGCAGCAGGATGCGCCCGGCCTGGGTGCCCACGGTTCGGGCTTCAATGACGCCGGTGTTGTTGACGACAGCGCTGGTCAGCGCATTGGCGGCACGGGCGGCCAGCAGCACCTGGCCGCCGTCGGCCTGGATGAGTTGGCCGTTGTCCACCAGCGCATTCACCGCGCCCTGGTCTATGGTGTAGCCCAGCAGGCTGCCACCGTCCAGGTTCAGGGTGATCTTGTTGCCTGCGGCGAGAAGGGCTGTGCCCAGGGTGGCGCTGATGACGCCTTCGTTGCGCACCTCGGGGGCCAGCAACGCGATGTAGCCGCCGGGGCTGGCGGTCAGGCTGCCCTGGTTGACCACGCTGGCGCTACTGTTGCCGCTGAAAGTAGTGCTGCCTGCCATGAAGTCGGCATTGCCCATGCCCAGGGTGGAGGCCACCAGCCCACCCACGTTGACCTGGCTAGTCGCGCCGAACAGCACGCCGTTGGGGTTGAGGATGAAGACCTGGCCGTTGGCGCTCAGGCTGCCTTGCAACACACTGGCGCTGCTGCCGGTGATGCGGTTCAGTGCGATGGCCTGGGCGTTGGGTTGGTTGAACACCAGAGCCTCGCCTACGCTGGTGTTCAGTTTGAGCCAGTCAATCGCCACGCGCTGGCTGCTTTGGTTAATGGTGGTCGTAGCACCCGCCGTGCTGACGTTGGCCGAGCCCGCGCTGACGGTGGCGTCGCTGGCGTTGGCCGCAAAAGCACTGGGGGCGGCCAGGGCCAGCAGCGCCAGGGCCGTAGCCCAGCAAGCGGGCGTGAGGCTGAAGCCCCATACCCGAGAGTTACCGCCCACGGTGGCGCCGCGCCCCGCGCCCCCCTTGCCGCGTCCCTTGGCGTTTTCAGCCACGGCGGCCCACAGTTGCAGGGTGGCGTTCCAGACGAGGCGGTAGATGCGGTTCATGGCGTTTCCTTGAAAAAATGGAGGCAGGTAGAAGCTATGGAGGCGATCCTAGGGATAGCGATATGTTCTGTATGTCGCACAAATGCACTACAGGGCTTGCTTTGAAACGGCCGCAAAATGGCGTCCTCATGGAAACACCCAGCCCCGGCCAAGCCGCCCCTTTGATCCACGTCGCCATCGTGGAAGACGACCTGGGTTTTCAGGCGGCGCTGGTGCGGGCCATTGCGGCGGCACCCGACATCGGGCTGGCCGCCACGGCAGACACGCGGGCCGAAGGGCTGGCGATGCTGCTGGGCCCGCCGGTGGATGTACTGTTGGTGGATTTGGGCTTGCCGGATGGTTCGGGCATTGACGTGATCCGGGCGGCAACGCAGCTGTGGCCCAGCTGCAGCATCATGGTCAGCACCAATTTCGGCGATGAAACCCATGTCATGCGTTCAATTGAAGCCGGGGCGGCAGGCTACCTGTTGAAGGACAGCTCACCGGCCAAAATCGTGGACGAAATCCGCAGCCTGGCCAGTGGTGGCAGCCCCATCAGCCCCATCATTGCGCGGCAGGTGCTGGCCCGCTTTCGGCAAGTGGGGGCCAGCGCAAAAAGCGATACCGACCCGCAAGATGCAGCCAAAGACACCACCAATCTGTTGTCAGCCCGAGAAAAAGAGGTGCTGGACCTGATCACCAAAGGCTTTACCACCGTAGAAATTGCCCGACTGATGCAGTTGTCGCACTTTACGGTGCGCACCTTTGTGCGGCGCATCTACAGCAAGCTCAAAGTCACCTCAAAAGCAGAGGCGATTTACGAAGCCCGCAACCAGGGGCTGCTAGAACCTTGATGCGGCTTGTACGCACCCTGTGGATAGGCTTGCTGGCACTGTTGTGCCTGGCGGGATGTGCGCCGTCGGCACAAAGTGACGTGGCCGTGCACGTCGTGCAAGCGCAGTGGCTATCGGTCCCCGGCACGGGGCTCACGCTGCCGCCCATCCAGGTCAGCGCAACGGACTTGCCGCACACCGGCTGGACCACAGTGCCGCTACCGCACAGTGCCGACCGAGACACCCTGCGCCCACTGCCAGACACAGCCACGGTGACCGACTGGTACCAGTTGGCGCTGACGGGATTGACAGCCACGGACCAGCCACGCTATTTGTACCTGCCACGCTGGAAAACGGTCGGCCAAATCGCCGTGTACGGCGACGGCAAGCTGCTCTACCAGTCGGACGCCAGTAGCCTGCACAACGGCTACCTCCATCCTTTGCTGCTACCCCTGAATGGGGCGTCGGGAGAGCTCTCGCCCAGCGTCGTGTTGCTGCGCATGGACCGCCTGCGCAGCAGCACCAGTGCCTTGTCGACTGTCTGGGTGGGGGCGGCCCAAGCCCTGCAATGGCGTTACCAGATACGCCAGATGCTGCAACCCGAAATGAGCTTTGTCGCGGCGGCGGCTTTGCTGGTGGTGGGCTTTTTTTCACTGAGTGTGTGGCTGGGGCAACGGGACGAACCGCTGTACTTTTTATTTTTTGCCATGACGGTAGTGGTCTTTGTGCGCATGCTGCATTTCCATGAAGGGGGCAGCCAGTCCTTTGTGGTGGATGCGTGGCTGGAGTGGATAGCGCAAATGTCCCTGCTGTGGCTGTTGGTGCTGGCCCACTGCTTTCTGGACCGCCTGCGCCAACAACCAGTGGGCTGGTTGACCCTGTCGCTGGTCGCCTTCGTGCTGCTGTTCAGCGCATCGACTACGCCGGTTGCGGTGGCGGTTGCCCCCTCGATTGGCGGGTTCACCACCGGCCTGTACGCGCTGTGCGCGCCCTTCACCATCGTGGCGCTGGTGGCCGCCTTGCGCGATGCCCGGCAGCGTGACTCGCGCCAGGCGCGGTGGGTGGCGATGTGCCTGTTTTTGACGGCGATATGCAGCGTGTACGACCTGGCGCTGCTGAACAACTGGGTCAGCCCCGAGGGTATTTACACCCAGCCTTACGGCGTCATCGGCACCTTGTTTGTCTTCGGCCTGATCATGTTTCGCCGCTACATGGCCGCGCTGCGCGACGTGCAGTGGGCCAACGCCCACTTGGCGTTGCGGCTACAGCAGCGCGAGGCGGAGCTGGCCCAAAGCTACCAGCGGCTGCGCGAAGTCGAGCAAAACCAGCTGCTCAGTGACGAACGCCAACGGCTGATGCAAGACATGCACGACGGGCTGGGCTCCTCGCTGATCAGCGCCATCCGCTCGGTGGAACACGGCGGCATGCACGAGGGCCAGGTCACGCAACTCCTCAAAGACTGCATGGACGACTTAAAGCTGGCCATCGATTCGATGGAGCCAGTGGAGGCCGACCTGCTGTTGCTGCTGGCCACGCTGCGCTTTCGGCTGGAGCCGCGCATGGAAAACAGCCACGTGGCGCTGGTGTGGGAGGTTCAGGAGCTGCCCACGCTGGACTGGCTGGACCCGTCCAGCGCGCTGCATATTTTGCGCATCGTGCAAGAAAGCGTGGCCAACATCCTGCGCCACACGCAAGCGACCGAAATCCGCGTTGGCACTTCCGTAGAGGGGGCCGGGGTGCAGGTAACCATCGAAGACAACGGGCAGGGCTTTGATGTCGCCCAAACCCTGGCCCGCGCCAGCGGACGTGGCCTGCACAACCAGCAGCGCCGTGCCCAGACGATTCAGGGCACGGTGGCCTGGCAGTCTGGGGCCAGCGGCACGCGGTTTACGCTGTGGCTGCCGCTGAAAACAACGGTTACGCCTGGCCGTTGACCTGCGTAAAAGCGTGCTCGGCCTGCTGGTCGGCGTGGTAGCTGCTGCGCACCATGGCGCCCACAGCGGCATGGCTGAAGCCCATCTCGTAGGCCTTGGTTTCAAACATCTTGAAGGTGTCTGGGTGCACGTAGCGCTTCACCGGCAGGTGGCTGTTACTGGGCGCCAGGTACTGGCCGATGGTCAGCATGTCGATGTTGTGGTCACGCATGTCCTGCATGATCTGCAGGATTTCTTCGTCCGTCTCGCCCAGGCCGACCATGATGCCGCTCTTGGTCGGCACGTTGGGGTGCAGGGCCTTGAACTTCTTCAGCAAATTCAGGCTGAACAGGTAGTCGGAGCCGGGGCGGGCCTCTTTGTACAGGCGCGGCGCGGTCTCTAAATTGTGGTTCATCACATCTGGCGGCGCAGCTTTCAAAATTTCCAGCGCGCGGTCGTCACGGCCCCGGAAGTCGGGCACCAGCACCTCGATTTGCGTCTGCGGCGACAGTTCGCGGATGTTGCGGATGCACTCCACAAAGTGCCCGGCACCGCCGTCGCGCAGGTCGTCACGGTCCACGCTGGTGATCACCACGTACTTCAGCTTCAGCTTGGCGATGGTCTTGGCCAGGTTCAGCGGCTCGTCTGCGTCCAGCGGGTCGGGGCGGCCATGGCCCACGTCGCAAAACGGGCAGCGGCGGGTGCATTTGTCACCCATGATCATGAAGGTGGCTGTGCCCTTGCCAAAGCATTCGCCGATATTGGGGCAGCTGGCCTCTTCACACACCGTGTGCAGGTTGTTTTCGCGCAGGATTTGCTTTATTTCGTTGAAGCGGGTGCTGGGCGACCCGGCCTTGACTCGGATCCAGTCCGGCTTCTTCAGCACCTCGCCCTGCACCACCTTGACCGGAATGCGCGACAGCTTGGCACTGGCCTTTTGCTTGGCCAGCGGGTTGTAGGCTTCTACGGATTGGGCGTCGCGGACGACTTCATTGGTGCTCATGGGCGTTGTTCTTTAAGGTGGTGACCAGGGTAGGGATTATCGCCCGGCATGAAATTAGAGCTTCCTGTCTTGGAATAAAACCGCTGATCTGGCTATAGTTCGATCCATGTTGCAGTGCAACATAAAAAGTGCACTAGCCGATCTAACCACCTTACTGAAAGCCCACCATGCTGAAATTCGACCAATTCGCTACCGCCCAAAAGTCCGCTGTTGCCGATATGTTTGCCCTGTCCACCTCGCTGTTTGGCAGCATGGAAAGCCTGGTCAAGCTGAACCTGCAAGCCGCCAAGGCCACGCTGGAAGAAGCCGCTGAAACCACGCTGACCGCTCTGTCCGCCAAGGACGCCGCCGAGCTGACCGCCCTGCAAACCCGCGTGGCACAAGCCGCCCCTGAAAAGGCCACCTCGTACCTGCGCCACGTGCAAGCCATCGCCACCGCCAGCAGCACCGAAGTGCGCCAGTTCGTGGAAACAGCGGCTGCCGGTGCCAAGACCGAGATCAGCAACCTGGTTGACGCCGCTGTCAAGAACGCACCTGCTGGTTCCGAAAACGCAGTCGCTCTGGTGAAGTCGGCCGTAGCCGCCGCCACCAACGCCATTGAAACCGCCCAGCAAGCCGCCAAAGACGTGACCGACAAGGCTGTCGAAGCCTTTGAAGCCAAGTAAGCAAGCGCTTACGAAGGGGCCATCGGCCCATCGTTGAAAATACGCCCTACGGCCTGGTACTTACCGGGCCGTTTGTCTTTGTGAATAACGTGACTCACCCCCAGGCTACACGCTTCGCGTTTTCGCCAACCCCCTTGCAGGGGGCGAACCCAGTGGCCCGGCAAAGCCGGTTCCACGGGTTCCTGGCTTGAAATCCGTTGTGCCCGTCACTGGGTGGGAGTAGTTAACTTTGTGAGAAACACTGTATGACCGATCAAAACCCCTCATTTTTTTCCCGCCTGGCCCTGGCTTTCGCTGTGCTGGGCGATGGCAAGCTGGCCGCCAAGCTGCAAGACCTGCAGAACCCACACAAAGACGTAGCCCCCGTCGCGCCACCCGCCCCGGCCCCTGTAATGCAAGTCGCCACCCCCGACGCCGCGCTGCAACTGCTGGCCCTGCTGCAGCGGGAAGCCCGCTTCATCGACTTCATCCAGGAAGACGTGGCCGCCTATTCCGACGCCGACATTGGCGGTGCGGCCCGGCTGGTCCATAGCGGCTGCGCCAAGGTGCTGCGCGAACACTTCACCCTGGCCCCGGCCCGCGACGAGGCGGAGGGCAGCCGCGTGGTGCTGGAAACAGGCTTTGACGCCAGCGCCAACCGCCTGACCGGCAACGTGGTGGGCAGCGCCCCGTTCCGAGGCACGCTGCGCCACCGGGGCTGGAAAGCCACCGATGTGCGCCTGCCCCGCACCACCGAGGGCCACGACGCCCGCATCCTGGCTGCAGCGGAGGTGGAGCTGTGAGCGACCAACAACCCCGCTACGCCATTGGCATCGACCTCGGCACCACCCACTGCGCCTTGTCCTGGGTGGACACCACGGTGGAAGGCAGCCGCCCGCACATCCTGCCCATCCCGCAAAACAGCGCCCCCGGCGCGGTGCAAGACTACGCGCTGCTGCCATCCTTTATCTACCTGCCGCACGAGAGCGAATTCGCCCCCGGCGACCTGGCCCTGCCCTGGCACGGCGCACCCAGCGCCATCGTCGGCGAATGGGCGCGCAGCCACGGCGCGCAAACCCCCATCCGCCTCGTCTCCAGCGCCAAAAGCTGGCTTTGCCACCCCGGCGTAGACCGGCGCAGTCCCATCCTGCCGAATGACGCGCCGCCCGAGGTGGCCCGCATCTCCCCGCTGGAGGCCAGCACCCGCTACCTGGCCCATTTGCGCGACGCCTGGAACCAAGCCCACCCCGAAGCCCCGTTCGAGCAACAGGCCTTGACGGTGACCATCCCCGCGTCCTTCGACCCCGCCGCCCGCGAATTGACCGCCGAAGCCGCGCAGACGGCGGGCTACCACGGCGTCACCCTGCTGGAAGAACCCCAGGCCGCGCTGTACAGCTGGATCGCCCAGAGCAACGGCCAATGGCGCAAGCAGGTCAAGGTCGGCGACGTGATTTTGGTGGTGGACGTGGGCGGCGGCACCAGCGACTTCTCGCTGATCGCCGTGGTCGCGCAAGACGGCAACCTGGGCCTGCACCGCGTCGCCGTGGGCGAGCACATCTTGCTGGGCGGCGACAACATGGACCTGGCCCTGGCCCACGGTGTGGCCCGCCAACTGGCGGCTGAGGGCAAACCGCTGGACGCCTGGCAGCTGCGCGCCCTGACCTACGCCTGCCGCCAGGCCAAAGAAAAGCTACTCAGTGATGCCGACGCGCACGCCGTACCGCTGCTCATCCCCAGCCGGGGCTCCAAGCTCATCGGCGGCTCCATCCGCGCCGAACTCAGCCGCGACGCGCTCACCGCCACCATTCTGGAGGGCTTCTTCCCCGCCGTGGACAGCAGCGCCCGCCCGGTCAGCCGCGCCCGCGCGGGCCTGACCCAGCTCGGCCTGCCCTATGCGCAAGACGCGGCCATCACCCGCCACCTGGCCGCGCTGCTGGGCCGCCAGGTCGGCGCGACGGCCGGGCTGGACGGCTTTGCGCCCGATGCCAACGCGCCCATCGCCAGTTTTCTGCACCCCACCGCCGTGCTGTTCAACGGCGGCGTATTCAAGTCGGACCTGCTGGTGCAGCGCACCGTAGACACCCTGAACGGCTGGCTGCGGGCCGACGGCGCGCCCGATGCCCGCCTGCTGGACGGCGCTGATCTGGACCACGCCGTGGCCTGCGGCGCGGCCTACTACGGCACGGTGCGCTCTGGCAGCGGCATCCGCATCCGGGGTGGCACGGCGATGGCCTACTACGTCGGCGTCGAATCCGCCATGCCCGCCGTGCCCGGCATGGAGCCCCCCGTGCAAGCCCTGTGCGTGGCCCCGTTCGGCATGGAAGAAGGCACCGCCGCCGACCTGCCCCCGCAAGAATTTGGCCTGGTGGTCGGCGAAGCCGTGCGCTTCCGCTTCTTCGGCTCGTCCGTGCGCCGCCAAGACAGCGTGGGCCTGCTGCTGGACTTTTGGAGCCCCGACGAGCTGCAAGAGCTGGCCGAGATCGAAGCCACCCTGCCCGCCATTGGTCGCGCCGTGGGCGAGGTCGTCCCGGTGAAGCTGGCCGCCCGCGTGTCAGAGGCTGGCACGCTGGAGCTGCACGCCGTGCCGCGCAACGGGGGCGAGGGCTGGAAGGTGGAATTTGAGGTGCGGGCTGAGGGGCAGTGAGATTTATATAAAAACAGCCTCCAGCGCACATTCCACCTGCGCAAGCAGCTATGACTAGGATAGCAACCCCAAAGCCCCGCTTTACCGTTGGCATTGACCTCGGCACCACCCACACGGTGCTGGCTTTTGCCGTGCGCGGGTCGCAGGACATACAGCTCTTCCCCATCCCCCAGTTGGTGGCGGCGGGCGAGGTGGCTCCGCTGCCGCTGCTGCCGTCGCTGCGCTTCCACCCCGCACCGGGCACGCTGCCGCCCGCCGATGGGCAACTGCCCTGGCCGTCCACCGAGCCCGCCGTGCTGGGCCGCTTTGCGCAAGAGCTGGGCGCACAGGTGCCCGGGCGGCTGGTGGCCAGTGCCAAGAGCTGGCTGTCGCACGCTGCCGTGGACCGCACCGCGCCCATCCTGCCCTGGGGTGCGCCCGACGACGTGGCCAAGGTGTCGCCCCTGGCCGCCAGCGCCAGCACCCTGGCCCATGTGCGCGCCGCCTGGAACGCCGCACACCCCAGCGCGCTGCTGGAAAACCAGCAACTGGTGCTGACCGTGCCCGCCTCCTTCGACGAAGGCGCACGCGCACTCACGCTACAGGCCGCCCGCCTGGCCGGGCTGCCGACGGTGCGGCTGATCGAAGAGCCGCAAGCTGCCTTTTACGACTGGGTGTACCACCACCGCGCCACCCTGGCCGACGACCTGCAAGGCGTGCGCCGCATCCTGGTCTGCGACGTGGGCGGCGGCACCACCGACCTGACGCTGATCGACGTGGCGGTGGTGGATGGCCAGCCGCGCTTGACCAGAACTGGCGTGGGCGACCACCTGGTACTGGGCGGCGACAACATGGACCTGGCGCTGGCGCATCTGGTCGAGTCGCGGCTGGGGCAAGAACGCCTGTCCGCCAGCCAACTGGCCCAGCTCACCCAACGCTGCCGCACCGCCAAAGAGCAGCTGTTGGCTCCCGGCGGGCCAGACAGCACCACGGTGACGCTGCTGGGCAGTGGCAGCAAACTGGTCGGCGGCGCGCGCTCCGCCCCGCTGTACCGGGCCGACCTGGAGCAGATCCTGCTCGAAGGCTTCTTCCCGCAGGTCAGCGCCGACGCCCAACCGCAGCGCGCCCGCAGCGGGCTGCTAGCCTTTGGCCTGCCTTACGCGTTTGATGCCGCCATCACCCGCCACGTCGCCGCCTTTTTGCAGCGCCACCCCAGCATGCGGCCAGACGCCCTGCTGCTCAACGGCGGCGTGTTCCATGCCGCACCGCTGGCCCAGCGCCTGCACGCCACGCTGCACGGCTGGAGCCCGCTGCAACTGTTGCACAACCCGCATTTGGACGCGGCAGTCGCCCGTGGCGCAGTGGCCTACGCGCTGGCCCGCGCCGGGCTTGCCCCGCGCATCGGCGGTGGCTCGGCACGCAGCTACTTTTTGGTGCTGGACGATGGGCTAACCAGCCAGCGCGGCATCTGCCTGCTGCCGCACGGTGCCGAAGAAGGCCAAGCCATTACCTTGACCGAGCGCACCTTCGCCCTGCGCCTGGGTCGCCCGGTGCGCTTTTACCTGGCCTCCAGCGTCACTGACACGCGGCACCAGCCGGGGGAGTTGATTGACTTGTCCACGGGCGGCTTTGTGCGCTTGCCGCCGATCTCTACCGTCATGGCCACCGTGGTATCCGGCAGCGCCAGCGAGGTGCTGGTGCAACTCAGCACCGCGCTGACCGAGGTCGGCACGCTGGAGATGCACTGCATCGCCGTGGCTGACCCGACACAAAAGTGGCAGCTGGAATTCCAGTTGCGCGGCAGCGATGCCCCTGCCGAAGCCGCCGCGCCCCACCCGCGCCTGCCCGACGCCAGCGCCGCCATTAGCCGCATCTATGGCAACGCCCAGGCCGCCGTAGACGCCAAAGAAGCCAAGCAACTGCGCGCCCAACTAGAGCGCCTACTCGGCAGCCGTGAAACCTGGGACACCCCGCTGCTACGCGCCCTGTTCGCCCCGCTGCTGGAGGGCGCCAAACGGCGCCGCCGCAGCGCCACCCACGAACGCCAGTGGTTCAACCTGAGCGGCTACACCCTGCGCCCCGGCTTTGGCCACCCGCTGGACGACTGGCGGGTGCAGCAGCTGTGGACCCTGTTCGAGCCCGGCATCGCGCACAGCAAAGAGCCCCAGCAGTGGTCCGAATGGTGGACCCTGTGGCGGCGCGTGGCCGGGGGGCTCACGACCGAGCAGCAGGACATGGTGTTCGAGGCCATCGCCTACTATCTGCAACCCGCGGGCGGGCAGGACGTGCCCGCGCCCGGCGGTCCACCCATGCTGGCACTGGACGAGATGCTGCGCATGGCCGCGTCGTTTGAACGTGTATCGGTGCCGAACAAGGTCCAGCTCGGCCATTGGCTGCTGCAGCGCTTGCAAAAACCCAGCGAGAGCCCCCAAACCTGGTGGGCGCTGGGCCGCATCGGCGCACGCCAGCCGCTGTACGCCAGCCTGCACCACGCCGTGCCGCCCGAGGTCGCCGCCCAGTGGCTGGAGGCGCTGCTGGCGCAAGACTGGGCCCAGGTAGAACCGGCCGCCTTCGCCGCCACCCAGATCGCCCGCTGCACCGGCGACCGCGCCCGCGACGTGCCGCACGCGCTGCGCCAGCGGGTGCGGGATAAGCTGGTCGCCGCCCGCGCCGCCCCCGGCTGGGTGGCAATGGTGCGCGAGGTGACAGCGCTGAACGCGGCCGATACCCAGCGGGTGTTTGGCGAATCGCTGCCGGTGGGCTTGCAGCTAGTAGATTAAGGAATGCTACGTTTTATATAGCTACTCGCGCAGGTGGAATGTGCGCTGGAGGCTTAAAAGGCTTGAAACCTAACGAAACTGCTCGGCCTTGTAAAAGCCGCTGTCCACCAGCATGGTGCGCCAGTTCTTGTCATCCAGCAGAACCGGCTTGAGCAGGAACGCAGGCACCACTTTTTCACCGTTGTCGTAGGTCTTGGTGTCGTTGATGGTGGGGCTTTTGCCGGACAGCAGTGCATCCACCATGCTGGACACCACCCGGGCCAGGTCGCGGGTGTCCTTGAACACGGTGGAGCTCTGCTCACCCCGCACGATGGAGCGCACCGACGGCAGCTCGGCGTCTTGCCCAGTAATGACCGGCAAGGGCATGCCGCCCTGGCCATAACCGGCTTTTTTGAGCGCCACGATCAGCTCCATGCTGATGCCGTCATAGGGCGACAGAATCGCGTCCAGGTGCTGCTTGGCGTAGCTTTTGTCCAGCAACCCGGCCAGCCGCGCCCGCGCCACCGAGCCGCTCCAACGCAGGGTGGACACCTTGTCCATACCCATCTGGCCCGAGCCCACCACCAGCTGGCCTTTGTCGATATACGGCTTGAGCACCGACATCGCGCCGTTGTAGAAGAAATGGGCGTTGTTGTCGTCGGGCGAGCCCGCGAACAGCTCGATGCGGAACGGCCCTTTGCCCGCCGCCAGCCCCAGCCGGGTGGCGATGTCGCGGCCCTGCAGCACGCCCACCTGGAAGTTGTCAAAGGTGGCGTAGTAGTCCACATGGCTGCTGCCACGGATCAGCCGGTCGTAGGCGATGACCTTGACCTTCTTGTCGGCGGCGGCTTGCAACACGGGGGCCAGCTTGGTGCCGTCAATGGCCGCAATC
>CANFZJ010000009.1 GCA_947451445.1 Comamonadaceae bacterium | reverse complement strand
TGTATGCCGGTGCTTTAGCGGCAGCGGCGCGGGCGGTGCAGGCGCAAGGCTTTGTGTACCTGGAGGCACCCGCCAAGTGGACCGATGAGTTGCTGCAGCCGCATGGCCTGCGCACTTTCCGCTACCTCAAGGCGGGCGCGGTCCACGCCCATTTGCTGCAGCTGCTGGCGGCGGGGGATGCTGGGGATGCGGCATGAATCCGCCCATTGTGGCCGTCTACCCCGGCACCTTTGACCCTATGACCCTGGGCCACGAGGACGTGGTGCGCCGTGCGACGCAGTTGTTTGACCAAGTGATCGTCGCCGTGGCGGCGGGGCACCACAAAAAGACCCTGTTCAGCCTGGAGCAGCGCATGGACATGGCCCGCGAGGCCGTCAAGGCCTACCCGCAGGTCCAGGTGCAGAGCTTTTCGGGCCTGATGCGCGACTTCGTGCTGGCCCGGGGCGCCAAGGCCATGGTGCGCGGCCTGCGTGCGGTGACCGACTTCGACTACGAGTTCCAGCTGGCAGGCATGAACCGCACACTGATGCCCGACGTGGAAACCGTGTTTTTGACGCCCAGCGACAAGTTCCAGTTCGTCTCCAGCACCTTTGTGCGCGAGATCGCCCTGCTGGGCGGCGATGTGGGCAAGTTTGTCTCGCCATACGTGCAGCAGCAGCTGGCGGCGAAGGTGCAGAGCAGCGCCTGATGGTTTAAGCCAAATCGGCCTCTGGCGCAGGTTCTACCTGCGTAGGTAGCTATTTAAAAGATAGCGTCACAGGTTTAATCGCGCTAGCCAGTCCAGCAGCGCCGCATTCACCGCCTCCGGCTGCTCCATCGTCAGCATGTGGCCGCAGTGGGGCAGCAGCTGCAGCTGCGCGCCAGGAACCAGCGCGGCAATTTCTTGCGACAGCTCGGGCGGGGTTAGCAGGTCGCTGTCGCCGCACAACACCAGTGTCGGGCAGCGCACCTGGCCCAGGTGCCGCCGGGCGTCGGGCCGGGCCATGATGGCGCGGTTTTGCTGGATCCACTGGTCTGTGCCTGCGCGGCGCAGCAGGGTTTTGTAGCGGTTGGTCAGGTCTTTGTTGCTGGCGTTGCCGGGCGAGAACGCGGTGAAGCTGCTGGCGCGTACAAATTCGGCCATACGGCCATGTTCAAACAGCTGGATGGCGTTTTCACGCTGGCGGCGCGATTGCTCGGTTTCGGGCCGGGCGCTGCTGCCCAACAAAGCCAGGCCACAGATGCGCTCGGGGGCCTGGCGTACCGCTTCCATCGCCACCATGCCACCCATGGACGCACCGCACAGCACCAGCGGCCCGGCGTGTTCTGCCAGCAGCGCCTGGGCCATGGCCTCTATCTGGGCATGGCGGGCGTGTACGTCGGTCACGTGGGTGCGCCAGTGCGGGGGCAGGGCCGTGAGTTGGTCCTGCCACATCTCGGCGTCGGCGGCCAGGCCGGGGATGAGGATGAGTTGGGGCATGCGTGATTTGTGGGTTTTTATCGCGAATTAGGCCTATGCTGGCCGTATGCAAACCCCGGGAGAATACGCCATGAAAATCTTGTTGCCTCTGGACGGTTCGGATACGGCGTTGCTGGCCGTGCGGCAGGTGATCGCCATGGCCCGCCAGGGCTTGCGGGTTGATGTGGTGCTGGCCAATGTGCAGGAGCCGGCCCATTTGTACGAGATGGTGATGGCCCCTGACCCGCTGCTGATCGAGCGCGCCAGCGCCCAGGCCGGAGCCCATGCGCTGGCCAGCGGCCAGGACTTGCTGCGCCAGGCCGGCATTGCGTTTGAGTGCGAGGTGGCCACGGGCGATCCGGCGCACACGCTGGTGGACGTCGTGGAGCGCTTTGCCTGCGACATGGTGGTGATGGCGGCGCGGGACAAGGGTAGTCTGCGCAGCGCTTTGCTGGGCTCGGTAGCGCACGAGGTGCTGCATGCCGCCCAGGTGCCGGTGCTGCTGATCAAGCCGCTGGAATGAGCTTTCGGGGGGGGGGCGCATAAGCGGCTTTACGTAAGTGGTTTCCCCTGTGGGTCGGGTCTGCTGCATGGCTATGATCAGCCCCGTCAAACAGGAGACTTGATGAAACAATTATTTACCTTTGTTGCGTTGGCAGTTGCTGCATTGGCCAGCCATGCGTCGGATTACCCCAGCAAACCCATCAGCATCATCGTGCCGTTTTCGGCCGGTGGCCCGACCGACCGCGTGGCACGCGACTTGGCCGAAGCCATGCGCAAGCCGATGGGCGGCGTCAGCATTGTGGTGGACAACGTGGCGGGGGCCGGGAGTTCGATTGGTTCCGCCAAGGCGGCGCGCGCAACCCCCGATGGCTATACCGTGCTGCTCAACCATATCGGCATGGCGACCATGCCGACGCTGGTACGCAATCTGCCGTTCAAGGTGGACAGCGATTTCGAGTACCTGGGCATGATCAATGAAGTGCCTATGACGCTGGTGACGAAACCCAGCATGCCTGCCAATAACTACAAAGAGCTGGTCACCTGGATTGGCCAGAACAAGAGCAGCATCAACCTGGGCAATGCGGGTGTGGGCTCGGCTTCGCATCTGTGCGGCCTGCTGCTGCAAAGCGCCCTGCAAACCGATATGACGACCGTGCCTTACAAAGGCGCGGCACCGGCTATTACCGACCTGATTGGCGGCCAGATCGACCTGATGTGCGACCAGACGACCAACACCACCAGCCAGATCGAGGCTAAAAAGGTGAAGGCGTTTGCGGTGACCACGTCCAAGCGGCTGACGACCCCGTCCTTGAAGGACCTGCCCACTTTGCAGGAGTCGGGCTTGAAGGGCTTTGAAGTCACCATCTGGCACGGTTTGTATGCCCCCAAAGGCACGCCCCCCGAGATTTTGGCCAAGCTCAATAGCGCTTTGAAAACCGCGTTGAAAGACCCGGACTTCATCAAGAAGCAAGAAGGCCTGGGCGCAGTGGTGGTGGCGGACAAGCGCATGGAACCCGCAGAGCACAAGAAGTTTGTGCTAGCCGAGATCGCCAAGTGGAGCCCGATCATCAAGGCCGCAGGCGTGTACGCCGACTAGATTGTGAACACGTTCTAAACGCCTAGTCGCTTTACATAAGCCGCTGTGCCGCAAGGCCCGGCGGCTTTTTTTATACGCCCCAGACGACCTCTGCTTCGGCCTGGGCGCAGCGGCGCAGCATGTCGATGAAGGGTTTGGCGCGGCTTTGCAGCGGTACGCTGTCCGCCGTGTGGGCCTTGGCTTCTGCGCTGGCCTGCTGGCGCGCCAGGTTGTCTTGGGCGATGGCGGTTTCCAGTGCGGTAATGGCTGCAGGCATCTCGGTGGGCAAGATGATGCCTTGGGCCCCGGCTGTTTTTCCGATGGCCTCCAGTACCTGCCGTCCGTTGGCTTCCAGCATGACGAGATCGCCGTCTACTTTGGATTTGAACTTGTACAGCATGGGGTCCCCTTTTCTTTTGTGTGTCGCCATTGTGCCCCGACTGGCATGGTTCGGCTGGCATGATTCGGGTTGCAATTCTTCGCGCCAATACCCCGTTTTACCCGTAGGAAAATTCTAGTGACCGACATCCACATGCAACGCGAACACACCCTGGGCCTGTCCGGGGCGCGCAAATTAGTCCCTGAGTGGATTGAGCAAGCCGAGGCCCGGATGGGCATGGCGTGTACCTATACCGAAGGTGCCAGCCAGGATGAAATCGCTTTCGAGCGGCCCGGTGTCAGTGGCACGGTGCATATCACTGACAGCAGCTTTGTGCTGGAGGCCGAGCTGGGCTTTTTGTTCAGTGCCTTCAAGGGCAAGATCGAAACTGAAGTCGCCCGGCGGATGGACAAAATGCTGTCCCAGGCCTAACTGGCATGGCTTCGACGGCGAAGCCGACCCGAAGCATGCAAGTTATTTCACGTTAACCCAACGTCTCTGTCAGCATCCGCGCCACACCCTGCTGCCAGTCCGGCAAAGTCAAGCCAAAAGCGGCTTGCAGCTTGTGTGTGTCCAGGCGGCTGTTGTAGGGGCGCTGGGCGATGGTGGGGAAGTCGGTGGCGGGTACGGCGGCGACGGCATCGGGCCCGGCCTTGAGGGTTACCCCGGCTTGCAGGGCCTGCGCCAGCACAAACTGGGCGTAGCCGTGCCAGGTGGTACATCCTGACGCAGCCAAGTGGTACATACCGGCCAAATCGGGCGTAGCGCTGCGCAGGGCGTGCGCGGTCACATCGGCTAACAGCTCGGCTCCCGTGGGGGCCCCAAACTGGTCGTTGATCACAGTCAGTCGATCGCGCTCTTTGGCCAGGCGCAGCATGGTTTTGGCAAAGTTGCCGCCACGTGCCGCATAGACCCAGCTGGTGCGAAAAATCAGGTGTTTGCGGCAGGCGGCCTGGATGCGTTGCTCGCCGTCCAGCTTGGTTTTGCCGTACACACTCAACGGGCTGGTGGCGTCGGCCTCTTGCCAGGGCTGGCTGCCGCTGCCGTCAAATACGTAGTCGGTCGAGTAATGCACCAGCCAAGCGCCCAGCTTTTCAGCTTCACGCGCCAGCACTTCCGGGGCCAAGGCGTTGAGGGTGTGGGCCAGTTCGGGCTCGCTCTCGGCCTTGTCCACGGCGGTGTGGGCGGCGGCGTTGACGATGATGTCGGGTCGCAGGCGGTGCACGGTGTCTTGGATTCCGTCCAGATCGGCCAGATTGCCGCAGTAGTCGGTGCTGTGGCGGTCGAGTGCGGTCAGCGGGCCCAGTGCCGCCAGGCTGCGCTGCAGTTCCCAACCGACCTGGCCGTTTTTGCCCAGCAGCAGAATTTTGGGTGGTGTCATACGGCGCGGGCTGCGTAGTTGGTATCGACCCAGTCGCGGTAGGCACCGCTTTGCACGCGGGCCACCCATTCGGGATTCGCCAAATACCACTCTATGGTTTTCTGGATGCCGGTGGCGAAGGTTTCGGCCGGTTTCCAGCCGAGTTCGCGCTCGATCTTGCTGGCGTCGATGGCGTAGCGGCGGTCGTGGCCGGGGCGGTCGGTGACGTACGTGATTTGCGTGGTGTAGCTTTGGCCGTCGGCGCGCGGGCGCAGGCTGTCAAGCAGGCTGCAGACGGTGTGCACGATGTCCAGGTTGGGCATTTCGTTCCAGCCGCCGATGTTGTAGGTTTCGCCCAAGCGCCCGGCTTCGAGTACACGGCGGATGGCGCTGCAGTGGTCTTTGACGTACAGCCAGTCACGCACCTGCTGGCCGTCGCCGTAGATGGGCAGGGGCTTGCCCGCCAGCGCGTTGACCACCATCAGCGGGATCAGCTTTTCCGGGAAGTGGTAGGGGCCGTAGTTGTTGCTGCAGTTGGTGGTCAGCACCGGCAGGCCGTAGGTGTGGTGGTAGGCGCGCACCAGGTGGTCGCTGGCGGCCTTGCTGGCCGAATACGGGCTGTTGGGCTCGTAGGGGTGGTTTTCCGTAAAGGCCGGATCGGTGGGGGCCAGCGAGCCGTAGACTTCGTCGGTAGAGACATGCAAGAAGCGGAAGCTGGCTTTGGCTTCGCCGGTCAGTCCGCCCCAGTAGGCACGCACTGCCTCCAGCAGGTGAAACGTGCCCATCACATTGGTTTGGATGAAGGCCTCGGGGCTGTGGATGGAGCGGTCCACATGCGACTCGGCCGCAAAGTTGACCACGGCACGCGGCTGGTGCTGCGCCAGCAAGGCGGCGACCAGCTTTGCGTCGCCAATGTCGCCCTGCACAAATACATGGCGCTTGTCGGCCTGCAGGCTGGCCAGGTTTTCCATATTGCCCGCGTAGGTGAGTTTGTCTAGGTTGAGCACCGGCTCGCCCTGCTGTGCAACCCAGTCCAATACAAAATTACCGCCAATAAAGCCCGCGCCGCCGGTCACCAAAATCATATTTTTCCTTGAGAAATCAGCGCCAAGCGTGCGCTGCAGAGCGCGAAAGTTTATTCCATAGAACTTACGCAGCGCCCCCTGTGTCGCCCTCTGGGCGCACAGAGGTGCTTGCGTAAGTTCTGTTCCAAGAGGCGGCGGTTTGATTTAAGCTGGTGCATCTACACCCGGTGCGTGCCAGTCCGTACAGTCACGGGTTTTTCAACTATTTTGGAGACTTTGATGGATAAAAAACAAGCGGAATCCGGCACCAGTAATCCATTTGGCATACCCCCCATGGGCAATGTAAAAGACTCGGCGCAGCAAATCTGGCTGGCCGGGTTGGGCGCGTTTGCCAAAGCGCAGGAAGAGGGCAGCAAGGTTTTCGAGGCGTTGGTGAAAGACGGCGTCGGCATGCAGGCCAAATCGCAGGCGATGGCCGAAGAGAAAATTGCCGAAGCCACCAGCAAGATGAACAGCATGGCCCAGGGAATGAGCGAACGCGCCACCGGCCAGTGGGACAAGCTGGAAAATATTTTTGAAGACCGGGTGGCCAAAGCCCTGAAAAAATTGGGCGTGCCGTCGGCCCGCGATGTGGAAATGTTGATCGCCCGCGTAGATGAACTCACCAAGACCGTCCAGACCCTGAGCGACAAGCTGGATGCTGCAAAACCCAAGGCGACGCGCAGCAAGCCCGAGGCGTGATTCCCCTAGTCTGGCGGACACTGCGCGTCGGTTAGAGTGCAGTGTCAATAAAGGGGGAGACGCCCATGGTTAAAAAGGCGCCACGCCGTACTGCAGAGCGCATTCTGGAAGTCACGCTAGACCTGTTCAACCGGTTTGGCGAGCCCAATGTGTCCACCACCCTGATTTCTGCCGAGCTGTCCATCAGTCCCGGCAATCTGTACTACCACTACCCGGCCAAAGAAGAGCTGATCAATGCGCTGTTTGACCGCTACGAGGACGGCCTGACCGGGCTGCTCAACGCCAGCGACGGCGTGCGCGACGTGGAAGACGCGTGGTTCTTCATGCACAGCCTGTTTGAGCTGATTTGGCAGTACCGCTTTCTGTACCGCGACCTGAATGACCTGCTGAGCAATAGCCGGCACCTGGAGACCCATTTCCAGGCCGTGGTCAAACACAAGACCCGTGCGATCCGCGCGCTGCTGGATGGCATGGCCCAAGCGGGGGCGCTGCAGATTGACGCGCGCGAGGCGGACGCCACCGCCACCAATATGGTGGTGGTGTTGACCTACTGGCTGAGTTTTGAATATGTGCGCGATCCGCGCCATGCGCTGGAGGCGGACAGCGCCCAAATGGCGCTGTTGCGCGGGGCCCACCACGTGCTGAACGTTTTGTTGCCGTACCTGGAGCCCGGTCAGCGCATGCATCTGCTGAGTCTGGTCTCGGCCTACATGGCTGCGGCCAATAGCCCCACCAATAGCCCGGCCTAAAAATCTGCACCTGCGCCTATCCAGGAGACACACCATGGCCGATTGGACTCCGTTCCCCTATCCGGACGCCTATGCGTTTGACGCCACCAGTACCGCCAAGAGCTGGGGGCGTCTGCACCGGGGCGACTCCGAACCACTGCCGACGGATACAGCCCTGCTGCAGGCCTGGGCGCTGTTCCATAACGGAGACTTTCAGCAGGCGGTGGACGCTGGGCTTGTGCTGGGGGACGCCGGGCTGACGGTGGCCAACAAGGCCACCAGCATCTATGCCACCTACTTGGAGCCGCATGAGGAGACTCGGTTGGCGCTGTTTCAGACCGTTGCCGCCCGGGCCGAGCGCCAAATCCAGGCCAATCCCTGCAACGCCAATGCGTGGTACTGGCATGCCTATGCCCTGGGGCGCTATAGCCAATGCATCAGTGTGGCCAAGGCGCTGGCGCAGGGTTTGGGCAGCAAGGTCAAGGATTCGCTGGAGCACGTGATCCAGCTGCAGCCCCAGCATGTCGCCGCGCACATCACGCTGGGCGCGTTCCATGCCGAGGTGATCGACAAGGTGGGGGCGCTGATCGGCAATATGACCTACGGTGTGCGCAAAGATGTGGGGTTGACGTTGTTGCAGGATGCGGTGCAGCGCCACCCTGACTCGGCCATTGCCTTGGTGGAGTACGCCAAAGCGTTGCGGATGCTGGACGGTGATCGGCGCACGGTGGAAGCCACCCTTCTGTACGAGCAGGCAGCAGCTTCTGCGCCTGCCGATGCCATGGAGCGCCTGGATGCGGACATGGCCCGCGCCGAACTAGTCGCTTAGACCGCGGCCAACTCCGCCACCCGCACTTCGCCGCGCAGCGAGAACGACATGGCTTCGGTGATGGTCACGTCCACCATCTGCCCAATTAAACGCGGTTGGCCCTGGAAGTTGACAACCCGGTTGCACTCGGTGCGGCCCATCAGTTCCAGTCCGTCCACGCCGGGGCGCTTGGATGGCCCTTCGACCAGAATCCGCTGTACCGTACCCAGCCGGGTGGCGGCAATGGCGCGCACGCTGTCGTTCAGCACGGCTTGCAGGTGCTGCAGGCGGGCCAGCTTGACTTCGTGCGGGGTGTCGTCGGCCAGGTTGGCCGCCGGGGTGCCGGGGCGGGGGCTGAAGATGAAGCTGAAGCTGTTGTCATAGCCCACGTCATGTACCAGCTTCATCATCTTCTGGAAGTCGTCTTCGGTTTCGCCAGGGAAGCCGACGATGAAGTCGCTGCTCATCGCCATGTCGGGCCGGATGGCGCGCAGCTTGCGCACCGTGCTCTTGTATTCCATAGCGGTGTAGCCGCGCTTCATGGCCATCAAAATGCGGTCCGAGCCGTGCTGCACCGGCAGGTGCAGGTGGCTGACCAGTTTGGGTAACTTGTCGTAGGCGTCGATCAGGCGCTGGGTAAATTCATTCGGGTGGCTGGTGGTGTAGCGGATGCGCTCGATGCCGGGGATGTCGGACACGTATTCCAGCAGCAGGGCAAAGTCGGCAATATCGGCTGTGCCACCCATTACGCCCCGGTAGGCGTTCACGTTCTGGCCTAGCAGGGTGACCTCTTTCACGCCCTGGTCGGCCAGTCCGGCCACTTCCACCAGCACGTCTTCAAACGGACGCGAAACCTCTTCGCCACGCGTGTAGGGCACCACGCAGTAGCTACAGTATTTAGAGCAGCCTTCCATGATGCTGACGAAGGCCGATGCACCCTCGACCCGGGCCGGTGGCAGGTGGTCGAACTTCTCGATCTCCGGGAAGCTGATGTCCACCTGCGGGCGGCTTTGCAGTGCGCGCTGGTTCAGCAGCTCGGGCAGGCGGTGCAGGGTTTGCGGGCCAAACACCACGTCCACATACGGTGCGCGGGCGATGATGGCTGCACCCTCCTGGCTGGCGACGCAGCCGCCCACACCAATCTGCACGCCTTTTTTCTTCAGGTGCTTGATGCGGCCCAGGTCGCTGAACACCTTTTCTTGGGCCTTTTCGCGCACCGAGCAGGTGTTGAACAGGATCAGGTCGGCCTCGTCCACATTGGTGGTGGCCTCGTAGCCCTGGGCGGCGTGCAGCACATCGACCATCTTGTCCGAGTCGTACTCGTTCATCTGGCAGCCGAAGGTTTTGATGAATACTTTTTTGCTCATGGGGAAATCTCGCGGGGAAGACGGGCGTGCCGCATCGGGCACCGTCGAATCAGAAAAAGAAGAAGCGCTTGGGGCGGGTGCCTGGCCAGTCCAGCGCCATTTCGGCCTCGGTCAGCAGCCACACTTCAGACAGCTGGCCGCTGAAGTCGCGGGTGTAGAGCACCCATTGCTGCTGGCCCGCCAGGCTGCCGGACAGCAGCAACATATTGTTGGTGCCGTGGATGCGGGCCCCTGGCGACAGCTGGTTCGCTATTCCGTCCAGCGCCACCGTTGGCGGGACGGCTACCTCCAGGAAGCCACGCACCACCGTGGCCGGGAAGCTGCGGGTCTGGGCGTGTGCATTGGTAAGAAATAGGGCGCTGGCGCATATGGATATTGCGCAGGCAGCTATAAAAAATATAGCTTTTGAGAGGGGGCTGTGTGCAGGCATGCAGCGGTTCATGGTGTATATCCAGAGGCTGGGGAGGGGGGATTTTACTGTGTGGGTTCTTTCCTGGCCGGGTCGCAATGTCACGGAATGGTCGCGGATTGGTCATAAACCGCCACTAGCATTGCGCCAGCCCTGGGTGGCACGTAGTATGCATTCGGGGTGTCTGCTCACAAGCTTCTTCCATACAGGACTTACGCAGCACCCGCCAGTCAGCGCTGCGTAGGTTCTCAAACAATCGTTGAAAAGGAATGGTTATGCCACGTCATATGTTCAGAGTCCTGGCGGTATCCGCCGCCGCAGTGGCTGCTTTGGGCGGAGCCCAAAGTGCCATGGCCCAATCGGCCCAGCTGGTCGCAGCCGCCAAAGCCGAGGGCGAGTTGACGGTGATCGCTCTGGCACGCTCGTGGTGCGGCTACGGCAAGCTGATTGACGCTTTCAAAGCCAAGTACGGCATCAAGGTTAACGAGCTGAACCCCGACGCCGGTTCCGGCGACGAGCTGGAAGCCATCAAGGCCAACAAAGACAACAAAGGCCCACAGGCCCCTGACACGATCGACGTAGGCTTGTCCTTTGGCCCGCAAGCCAAGGCCGCAGGCCTGCTGCAGCCTTACAAGGTGGCGGCCTGGAGCACCATTCCTGATTCGGCCAAGGATGCCGACGGCTTCTGGTACGGCGACTACTACGGCGTGCTGGCCTTCCAGGTCAACGCCGACCTGGTCAGCAAGATGCCGACCGACTGGGCCGACCTGCTCAAGGCGGACTACAAAAATGCTGTTGCCCTGGCGGGTGACCCGCGTGCCTCCAACCAGGCTATCCAGGCGGTGTACGCCGCAGGGGCTTCGATTGCAGGCAACGATGCCGACAAGGCCAGTGCCGCCGGGCTGAAGTACTTTGCCGACATGAACAAGGCAGGTAATTTTGTGCCGGTGATCGGCAAAGCCGCCTCGCTGGCACAGGGCACCACACCCATCATCATCAGCTGGGACTACAACGCCCTGGCCGACCGCGACAAACTCAAGGGCAACCCCAAGGTGCAGGTGGTGGTGCCTAAGACCGGCGTCGTGGCCGGTGTGTATGTGCAGGCCATCAGCGCCTACGCTCCCCACCCCAACGCGGCCAAACTGTGGATGGAGTTTTTGTACTCCGACGAAGGCCAGATTGGCTGGCTGGACGGCTACTGCCACCCCATCCGCTTTGCCGACCTGACGGCGCGCGGCAAGTTCCCCAAGGCCATGCTGGACAAGCTGCCACCTGCTGACGGCTACGCCAAGGCTATCTTCCCCAGCCTGGACACGCAAAACGCCTCCAAAGCCGCCATCACCAAGCAGTGGGATGCGGTGGTAGGCGCCGCAGTGAAATAGCTGCACACCCCCAGGCTGCACACTGCGTGTTTCCGCCAACCCCCTTGCAGGGGGCGAGCCCTATGGCCCGGCAAAGCCGGTTCCATGGGCTCCTTGGCTTAGGCCGTTCTGTATCCGTGAGGTGGCGTAGCGGAGCCATTTTTTAAATTCACAGTGGGCGCGTAACGTGACAACTTCCCTTGTTTTCCAGCCTGCTGCCAAGCCGGGCGGTGGGCTGAACTGGCATTGGCTGGGCGTGCTGCCGTTTCTGGTGTTTGCCGCGCTGTTCCTGATCGTGCCCACGGCCTACCTGATGGTGGGCGCGTTTCAGAACGAGGCGGGCCAGTTCACCTGGGCCAATATCCGGGGGCTGCTGGACGACAACGTGCTCAGTGCCTACTGGATCAGCTTCCGCATCAGCGCCGCCTCGGCCCTGGGTGGTGGCATCATCGGTTTTCTGCTGGCCTGGGCAGCCGTGCAGGGCAAGTTGCCGGCTTGGATTCGGCCCACGCTGATGACGTTTTCCGGCGTGGCCTCCAACTTTGCGGGCGTGCCTTTGGCCTTTGCGTTTCTGGCCACGTTGGGCCGGGTGGGCCTGGTGACCACGCTGGCGCGCAAGTATCTCGGCTTTGACCTGTACTCCACCGGCTTCAGCATCCTGAGCTTTACCGGGCTGACACTGACCTACCTGTATTTTCAAATCCCGTTGATGGTGCTGATCGTCTCGCCCGCGCTGGAGGGCTTGAAGAAAGAATGGCGCGAGGCCTGCGACTGCCTGGGCGGCACGTCTTACCACTACTGGCGCTTTGTTGCGCTGCCGGTGCTGTGGCCCAGCATCATGGGGGCGATGCTGCTGCTGTTTGCCAATGCCTTTGGTGCAGTGGCCACGGCCTACGCGCTGACCGGTAGTTCATTGAACATCGTGCCCATCTTGCTGTATGCGCAAATTCGCGGTGACGTGCTGCACAACCCCAACCTGGGCTACGCGCTGGCGCTGGGTATGGTGGTGATTACCGGCGTGTCCAATGCGGGCTACATCTGGCTGCGCAGCAAATCCGAACGGGGCCGCACATGAACCTAGACCCGGCAGTTGACCGCTTGTTACCGTCTGAAAGACCGTATGGATATTGACTTTTCTCTACTTCAGCACGCTCACCTCTTGGGTGATAGCGCTACACGCCCGAGTGCACCACGCTGGGTACGTCATAGTGCGTTGCTCCGCCTAGCGGGCAGTAGCCCGCGTCGTTGTCGCGCCTTCTCTGGCGCACCCATCGCGGCACCCTCGGGCGTGTTCAACTGCCGGATCTAGGATGAAACAACCCTCCCGCCTGGGTGCCTGGATCGCCATCGTCATCGGGGCCAGCTACTTTTTGATTCCGCTGATCGCCACCTTCGAGTTCAGCCTGCGCATGCTGCGGGGCGAATACAGCTTTGAAGCCTACCGCGTGGTGTTCACCGACCCGCTGTTTCAGGCCACCTTTGGGTATTCCATCCTGATGGCGCTGCTGACCATCGTGGTGAGTGTGCTGCTGGTGGTCCCCACTGCCTACTGGGTGCAGTTGCGCCTGCCCAAGTTGCGCCCGCTGGTGGAGTTCATCACGCTGCTGCCGCTGGTGATCCCGGCCATCGTCATCGTGTTTGGCTACCTGCGTATTTTTGGCAGCAATTCGTGGCTGCCGCTGACCGGCAATGAACGCGCCACCGATTTTTTGCTGGTCTGCAGCTACGTCACCCTGGCGTTGCCCTACATGTACCGCTCGGTGGACACCGGCCTGCGTGCCATTGACGTGCGCACCCTGACCGAGGCCGCCGAGGTGCTGGGGGCCAGTACCTTCACCATTTTGTTCAAGGTGATCTTCCCCAACCTGCGTTCCGCCATTTTGTCGGGGGCTTTCTTGACCTTTGCGGTGGTGATCGGCGAGTTCACCATGGCCAGCCTGCTGAACCGGCCCGCTTTTGGCCCGTATCTGCAGCTGGAAGGCGCCAACAAGGCGTATGAGCCGTCCGCGCTGGCCATCATGGCTTTCATGGTGACCTGGGCTTCCATGGGCCTGATCCAGGTGTTTGGCCGCAATGCCAAGAACGCCACCAAGTCTTAATTTCACAGAAATACCGCATGGCCTTCCTCGAAATATCCCATCTGAAAAAAGTCTTTGGCAGCCAAACGGTGGTGCAAGACTTCAACATGCAGATCGAACGCGGCGAGTTCATCACCTTTCTCGGCCCGTCCGGCTGCGGCAAAACCACCATCCTGCGCATGCTGGCCGGGTTTGAAGCCCCCACCGGTGGCAGCATTAAGTTTGATGGCAAGGATGTCACCCACACGCCCACCAGCCAGCGCAACATCGGCATGGTGTTCCAGTCGTACGCGCTGTTTCCCAATATGACGGTGGCCGACAACATCGGCTTTGGTCTCAAGGTGGCCAAAATGCCCGTCGAGCAGATCCGTGCCCGGGTGGACGAAATGCTCAAGCTGATTGGCCTGGCCCAACTGGGTGCCCGCTACCCCTGGCAGCTGTCGGGTGGCCAGCAGCAGCGCGTGGCGCTGGCCCGGGCGCTGGCCGGCAAACCGCAGGTGCTGCTGCTGGACGAGCCACTGTCGGCGCTGGACGCCAAAATCCGCGTCTCGTTGCGCGAAGAAATCCGCGCGGTGCAGCGCGAGCTGGGCATCACCTCGGTGTTTGTGACCCACGACCAGGAAGAAGCACTGTCCATCTCTGACCGCATCGTGGTGTTGAGCGAAGGCCGGGTCGAGCAAATCGGCACACCCAGCGAGGTCTACAACTTCCCCCGCACCCGCTTCGTGGCCTCGTTCGTCGGCACGCTGAATTTGCTGCCGGGCGTGGTGGTGGACGCCGCTGCGGGCCAGATGCGGGTGGCCGGGCAGACGCTGACCACCTCGCGCCCGATTGCCGGTGGCGTGGCGGGCCAAGCGCGCAATGTGGCCATCCGCCCCGAGGCCATCGTGCTGGAGGCCCCCGCGCCGGAGCGCAATACGCTGGCCGCGACGGTGGAGGACGTGAACTTTCTGGGTGCCGTGGTGCGCATCCGCGTCAAGCTGGACGCGGCGGTGATCTCGCTGGACGTGTTCAACGACCCGCACAGCAGCTTGCCGCAGCGTGGCGCGCCGATCACGCTGGGCTTTTCATACGACAACCTGCTGGTGCTGGAAGAGAGCGTTTGATGTTCACGCCGTTGCCGCCAGAGCCCGCAGGGTGGTCGGTCGCCAACCGCGCCGCGCTCAACACGCTGATGCAGACCCTGGGCAGCAGCAGCCCCGGCTTTGATGTGGCCCGCAAGCCCTACGCGGTGTTTGACTGGGACAACACCTGCATCATGAACGACACCGAAGAGTCGTTGTTGCTGTTCCAAGCCGAAACCCTGCGCTTTCAGCTGACCCCACCCGAGTTTGCCGAGGTGTTGCGCCAGGGCGTGCCGGGCGGCTTGTTTCATGCAGATTGCACCAATGTGGATGGCCAACGGCTGTGCATGGAAGACCTGGCTGCCGATATTGACGAAGCCTATGCCTGGCTGTACGCCCACTGCGACACCCTGGGCGGCACACAGCCGCTGGCGCAAATCCGCCAGACCGCGCAGTTTGTGAACTTCCGTGCCAAGTTTTATTACCTGTACGGCGCGCTGTGCGACAGCTACCCCATGGAAGTGGGCTACAAGTGGATCATCTACTTCTACAAGAACTTCAGCGTGGCCGGGTTGCAGGCGCTGGTGGCCGACTCCATTGCGCACAACCTGGCCGAGCCGCTGCGCCAGGCCGCCATTACCAGCAGCGCAGACCAGCCGGGCCGGGCCGGGCAGGTGGCGCCGGTGCATTTCTACGGCATGCGCGTACACGCCGAGATGGTGGCGTTGATGGCCACGTTGCGCGCCAATGGCTTTGACGTCTACGTGTCCACCGCCTCCATCGACGCGGTGGTGCGCGTGTTTGCCAGCCAGCACGGCTACGACATTGCGGCGGACAAGGTGCTGGGCCTGCAGCTGGAGATCGTGGACGGCAAGTACACCAATGTGTACAAAAAAGACTGGCATTTCAACTGGGGGCCGGGCAAAACGGTCGGCATCCAGAATGGTTGGGCCAGCCGCAAAGGCTACGGCCCGGCGCTGGTGTGCGGCGACAGCGACGGCGACGCCTGGATGCTGCGGGACTTTGCCGACACCCGGTTGGGCCTCATCGTCAACCGCCTGCAAAAAGGCGAAATCGGCCGCAACAGCCAGCAAGCCGCTGCCACCCTGGGCCAGCCGGACGCGCGTTTTTTACTGCAAGGCCGTGATGAACACACCGGCTGCTTCAACGGCAGTGCAATGACGCTGAAATACGGCCAGGCCGAGGCCCGGCTGCTGGCTTAACCGGGTATCGCTGCGGAACGGCTACCGCCCAGCGTGCCGTAGGTCAGCCCCAGAGTGACCAGCGCCGATCCGGCAATGCCCAGCACCATGGGCCGGGCGCTACCGTCTACAAACAGGCCCACCACGGCCATCACCAGCGCGCCCACCACAAACTGCACCGTGCCCAGCAGGGCGGATGCCGTGCCCGCAATCTGCCCGTGGTCGTCCAGTGCCAACACGGCCGAGGTGGGCACCACCATGCCCAGAAAGCAGTAGCCCACGAACAGCAGCACCAGCAGCAGGTCCAGCCGGTCCACACCGCCCAGGTTCAGCGCCGCCAGCAGCGCCATCACCCCGGCAAACCCCAGTGCCGCCACTTTGACCACCTGCACCATGCCAAAGCGCACGCTCAACGTGCCGGTGAACTGCGACGCACCGATGAAGGCGGCGGCGTTGGCGGCAAAACAAAAGCTGTACTGGCGTGGCGTCAGCCCAAAATGGTCGATCAACACAAACGATGAATTGGCCAGGTAGGCAAAAAAGCTGGCAATACCAAAGCCGCCGATGCAGGCCAGACCCAGAAAGTGCCGGTCGCGCAGCAGCACGCCGTAGCCGGCCAGCGCGCTGCCCACGCTGCTGTCCACCCGGTCGGCGGGTGGGCGGGTCTCGGGCAGGCTGGTGGCCAGCAGGGCCACGCCCAGCGCGGCGGCTACCGTCACCGCCCAGAACACGCTGCGCCAGCCAAACCACTCGATCAAATAGCTGCCGGTCAGCGGGGCCAGCACGGGCGATACGCTGAACACCAGCATCAGCATGGACGTAAGCCGCGCCGCGTCGTTACCGGTGTGCAGGTCGCGCACCACCGCGCGTGGCACCACCATGCCTGCGCAGGCCCCCAAGCCCTGCACAAAGCGCAGGATGACCAGGGTGTGGATGTTCGGGGCCAGCGCGCAGCCTACGCTGGCTACCGCAAACAGCAGCAGCCCGAAATACAGCGGCAGCTTGCGCCCCAGCATGTCGGACACCGGGCCATAAATGAGTTGTCCGATGCTCAGTGCGGCAAAAAAGGCCATCAAACTGGCCTGCACCGCCCCCATGGATGCGCCCAGGCTCTGGCCGATGCTGGGCAGGGCGGGCAGGTACATGTCGATGGCGAAGGGGCCGATGGCCGACAACAGGCCGAGCACCAGCGCGGTGCGTAGGAAGTGGGAGTTCATTTGGGAGGGGTCTTTGGGCTGGCGCAGCGGCGGGTGCCGCAGGCGAAATGATTTTAAAAGAAATCGGGGATTCGTGCAGGCGCTGCGGGCGCAAGTAGCTATCAAAAAAATAGCAATCCATGTCTGAATTGGCGGCGCGCAAAGAAAAACCCCGCACAGCTTGCGCTGTGCGGGGTTTAGGTGTTTTGGTGGTGATAGGTGGATTTGAACCACCGACATCAGCATTATGAATGCTGCGCTCTAACCAACTGAGCTATATCACCAACAGCCCAAGAGTATAGCCCACTTTTAGCGGTGTTTGAAAACCGCCTTGCGTTTGTTGACGAAAGCGTCCATGCCCTCCTTTTGGTCGGCTGTGGCAAACAGGCTGTGGAACAGGCGGCGCTCGAACAGCATGCCCTCGTTCAGGCTGCTTTCAAACGCGCGGTTGACGGACTCCTTGGCCGCCATCACGGCCAGCTGGCCGTAGTCGCAGACCATCAGCGCCGCGCCCAGGGTCTCGGCCATTAACTGGTCCAGCGGGACCACGCGGCTGACCAGCCCGGCGCGTTCGGCCTCGGCGGCGTCCATCATGCGGCCGGTCAGCACCATGTCCATCGCCTTGGACTTGCCCACGGCGCGCGGCAGGCGCTGGGTGCCGCCCGCGCCGGGGATGATGCCCAGCTTGATCTCGGGCTGGCCGAACTTGGCGTTGTCGGCGGCGATGATGAAGTCGCACATCATCGCCAGCTCGCAGCCGCCGCCCAGCGCAAAGCCGCTCACCGCCGCAATCACCGGTTTGCGGATGCTGCGGATGGTTTCCCAATTGCGGGTGATGAAGTCTTGGCCGTAGGCGTCGGCAAAGCTGAACGATGCCATCGCCCCAATGTCGGCCCCGGCGGCAAAGGCTTTTTCGCTGCCGGTGACTACCATGCAGCCGATGGCCGGGTCGGCGTCAAAGGCTTTCAGCGCCCGGCCCAGCTCGTCCATCAACTGGTCGTTCAGCGCATTGAGCTGCTTGGGGCGGTTCAGCGTGACGATGCCCACCTTGTCGGCCTCGGTGCGCACGGTGATGAGTTCGTAGTCCATGGATGCTCCTGTTTTTGACTTTAAAAATGATAGCTATCGCCGCAGATGAAATATGCGCTGGCAGTCTATTCAATGCTTGAAAAGTAGCCTATTTTTCTGAAATAGGCTCGAGCCAGGCTGTGACGGCGCGGGGCGTCTCCGTGGCCAGCCGCCAGGTGGTGCAGCTGGCGGCGGGGGGCAGGGCCAGCGGCAGGCGCAGCAGGCGTTTGTCGCGGGCGACCAGGGCTGTGGCGTGGCGTGCCGTGCCTGCGTAGAGCAGCAAGTCGTCCAGCTTGGACATGCGCCAGCCGTGGCCATCGACCTCCACCCCCAGCCATTCATCGCCCGCAGCCATACCAGCCTGTTCGGCCGCGCCTCCGCGCAGTACCACCTTGACCTGCACGCCGTTGCTTTCCGCCACGCGCAGGCCCAGGCGCTGGGCCAGTTGGGCCGGGTCTTCATGCACCGCCACGCCGTGCCCGGCCAGCAGGTCTTTCAGGGGCAAATCGGCGGTGCCGTGGACCCAGGCCTGGATTTCGGCGTCGAAGCTGCGGCCACCCAGATCGGCCAGCACCTCGGCAAAGTCGGCCTCGCGCATGGCTCCGGCTTGGCAGCGTTTCCACAGGGCGCGCATCACGTCGTCCAGGGTGGTCTGGCCTTCGCCGCGCAGGGTCAGGTCGAAGCACAGGGCGACCAGCGCACCCTTGGTGTAGTAGCTGACGGTGGCGTTGGGGGTGTTTTCGTCCTGCCGGTAGTACTTGACCCAGGCGTCCATGCTGGCCTGGGCCACGCTGTGCAGCAGGCGGCCCGGCGATTGCTGCACCTGGTTGATGGTTTTGTTGAGCAGCTTGAGGTAGCTGGCGTTGTCCAGCAGCCCGGTGCGGCGCAGCAGCAGGTCGTCGTAATAGCTGGTGAAACCTTCAAAAAACCACAGCAGCCGGGTGTACTGCTCGGCGTCGTAGGCGTAGCGGGCAAATTCGGCGGGGCGCAGGCGCTTGACGTTCCAGGTGTGGAAGTACTCGTGGCTGATCAGGCCTAGCAGGGTGGTGTAGCCCTCGCTGCGTTTGGGCGGTGCCGTTTTATCTTCGGCCAGCCGGGGCAGGTCGCGCCGGGTGCAGACCAGCACGGTGGAGTTGCGGTGCTCCAGCCCGCCGTAGCCGTCGTCCACGGCGTTGAGCATGAAGACGTAATTTTTGTGCGGCGGCTTGCCCCGGCTGCCGTGCCAGAAGCGGATTTCGGTTTCGCAAATGGCTTTGGCGTCGGCCAACAGGCGCGCACCATCCAAAGACGGCGGCGCGCCCGCCACCACAAAGCGGTGTGGTACGCCGCAGGCTTTGAAGCTGCCGCTCCAGAAGCGGCCCATTTCCACCGGGCAATCGGCCAGTTCGTCGTAATTCTCGGCGCGGTAGTGGCCAAAACCTTGGGGCGTGGTGTCGCAGGGCGCCAGCCCGGTGGCGACCGACCAGTCGGCCATCGCCTTGGCGGGGACCAGCTCCAGCGCGTGGGCCGTGTCCTCTTGCCCGTGTACCCGCAGGAACAGGCTGGTGCCGTTGAAGAAGCCGCGTGATGCGTCCAGCCAGGCGGTGCGCACCGAGGTATCAAAGGCATAGATCTCACAGACCAGCACCAGCGGCTTGGCCGGGTTGGCGCTGGCTTCCCAGGTGTTTTTGTCCAGCTGCTGCAAGGGCAGCGCCTGTTTGCCCTGGCGGGCGTGCAGGTTTTGCAGGTTTTTGGAGAATTCGCGCACCAGGTAACTGCCCGGTATCCACACCGGCAGCGACACGCGCTGGGTGGCTGCGGGGCGGGCAATGGTCAGCGTGACGCGGAACAGGTGGGCGTGCAGGTCGGCGACCTCCACACGGTAGGCAATGGCGCAGGGCGCAGAGGAGGGGGTGGGCATGGGGACTAAGAATACCCCACGCGCAGGGCCGCTCAGGTCCCCGCCGCGCCCAGCAGGCAGCCCACGACCGCGACCACCGTGCTGTGCTGGCGCAGCTGCAGCCAGTGGCCCAGGCCTGCGTCGGCCCAGGTTTTGTGGTCGATGGCGTAGCAGGCCACCAGCAACAGGCCCAGCAGTGGCAAACCGGCGTAGGCGGGCATGACCACGGCAACCCAGGCGATGAAGGTGGCCACGATGCTCCAGGTGATGTGGTGGCGTCCGTGCGGAGTGTTGCCGCGCAGGCCGATGCCCCAGTGGATGCCGCCCAGAAACCCGGCGTTGACGGCCGCAAAGCTGGTCAGCGCGATGGCAATGAAGGGGTGCAGATCGGCGGGCACCAGCCAGATCAGCGTGGCCAGCAGCGCATAGGTTGCCATGCCCAGGTGGGTCAGGCGTTGCACCAAGGTTTCAGTGGTCAGGGTTTTCATGGGCGCGATTTTGCGTCAGAGCTTTTGCTTGGCCAGCTGCGCTTCAATTTGCGCCACGGGAATCGCGCCGGGGATGCGCGAACCGTCGGCAAAAATCAGTGTGGGCGTGCCGGTGATGCGGTATTTTTTGCCGAACTCGACGTTGCGCGCCATGCCGGAGGCGTCGCACATGGCGGCGGCCGGGGCGGGCTGCTGTTCGCGCAGCATCCAGTCGGACCAGGTTTGGCCCTTGTCTTTGGCGCACCAGATGTTGCGGGCCTTGTCGGTCGAATCTGCGCCCAGGATGGGGTACAGGTAGAGCGAGATGGTCACGTTGTCCACCTTCTGCAGGTCTTTTTCAAACCGTTTGCAGTAGCCGCAGTTGGGGTCTTCAAAAATGGCGATTTTGCGTTTGCCGTTGCCGCGCACGATGGTGAATGCGTCTTTGCTGGGCAGGGTATCGAAGTCCACGGCGCTGAGTTTTTCTTGCCGCTCTTCGGTCAGGTTGCGGCGCTGTTTGGTGTCGATCAGGTTGCCCTGGATGAGGAAGTTGCCGTCCGCATCGGTGTACATGATGTCGCTGCCGTTGACGCGCAGCTCGTACAGGCCGGGCATGGGGCTCTTGGTGACCTCGTCGATCTTGGGCATTTGCGGAATGCGCGCGGCCAGGTTTTTACGGATAGCCGCCTCTTGGGCCTGTGCGCCCAGGCAGGCCAGGGCTATGGCCGTGGCCGCTGCAAATTTCAAGAATGTCATGTCGTTCATCTCGTGTTAGCTCGTCGTTTCCAGTCCCATGGCTTGGCGCGCCACCCAGGCCTTCAGGCCGCCGCTGCGCTCAAACCCCTTCATGCCCCAGTTGCGCAGGCCCTGCACCGCAGGCAAGCGGTGCGCAAACAGCAGCTGCAGCCCGTCGCAGGCGCCGCCCACGGCCAGCAGCGCGGTCTTGCGGGCCCGCTCGTACTGGCGCAGCAGCTTGGGGTCGGCCACGCTACGCCAGTAGTCTCGGCCCTGCAGCACCTGGGCCAGCGCGGCAGCGTCGCCCAGGCCCAGGTTCAGCCCCTGGCCTGCCAGCGGGTGCACGGTGTGTGCCGCATCGCCCAACAGCGCCCAGGCGCGCTTGTCGGTATGGCCCACCCATTGGCTGGCCTGTGCCTTGTGCAGCGGCCAGGCCGCGCGCGGGCCGTCCAGCGCCAAGTCGCCCAGTGCACCGTGGCTGGCGTCGTGCAAGGCCAGGGCAAAGGCTTCCGGGGGCAAGGCCAGCAGCGTCGCCGCCCGGTCTTCTTGTACGGACCACACCACGGCCACAGAGTTCCCGGCTTCGCCCTGCAAGGGCAAAAAGGCCAGTATTTCGCCGTTGGCAAACCACTGCCGCGCCACCTGGCCGTGCGGCAGGGCGCAGCGCAGCCGGGTGGCAATGGCCTGCTGGTGGTAGGGCGTGCTGTCAAAGTGCACACCCAGTTCGGCCCGGGTGCTGCTGGCTTTGCCTTCGCAGACCAGCGTCAGCGTGGCGTCTACCGGGGCATTTATCGGCGCATTCACCAGTTCGATCATGGGCTGAAAGCGTACCGCCTCTTGCAACCGGGCTTCCAGCGCGGGTACGTCCGCGATCCAGGCCAGCGCCGGGCTGCCTTGGTCTGCGGCACTGAAGCTGACTTCCCCCCCGTTGTCGCCCCAGACCTGCATTTTTTGCACCGCTGTGGCGTGCTCGGCGTCGGGCCAGCAGCGCAGCGATTCCAGCAACTGGCGCGACGCCGTGTTCAGCGCGTAGGCGCGCACGTCGTTGGTGCTGGCGGGGGCAGCCGACTCGGCCACCAGCGCCACGCGCAGCCGGTCACGCGCCAGCAGCAGTGCCAAAGTGCGGCCGACAATGCCAGCGCCACGGATACAAATGTCAAAGGATTGGGCCATGGGCGAATTGTAGGAGGCTGCACAATATTCAGATTTGCCAAGGATTTGCCCGTGAATACCCCCAACGGCGACGTGTGCGCCACCCTGCACAGCCTGTTTGTCTACCCGGTCAAGTCCTGCGCAGGTGTGCAGCTGGAGCAGGCCACGCTGACGGAGACCGGCCTGGAGTTCGACCGCGCCTGGATGGTGGTGGACGCGCAAGGCCGCTTCGTCACCCAGCGTGCGCTGCCACGCATGGCGCTGGTCCAGCCGCAGCTGAAGACGTTTGAGATGGTTTTGCGCGCTCCCGGCATGCTGGCCCTGCACATCGCGCTAGAAAAAATAGAGCAAGCCGTGCAGGTGACGGTGTGGAACGACACCGTGGCTGCCTTCGATATGGGCGACGTGGCGGCGCAGTGGTTCAGCGACTTTTTGCAGCAGCCCGTGCGGCTGGTGCGCTTTGACCCCGATCACCGCCGCCTGTCCAGCGCCCAATGGACGGGTGCGGACGAGGGGCTGAACCAGTTTTCCGACGGCTTTGCCGTGCTGGTCACCAGCGTTGCGTCGCTGGACGGCCTGAACGCCAAGCTGGCCGCAGCGGGCGAGGCGGCAGTGGGCGTGGAGCGCTTTCGCCCCAACATCGTGCTGGCCGGCCTGGAGGCACACGACGAAGACCGCCTGGACGCACTGCACATCAGCACCCCCCAAGGCGTGGCCGTGTTGCGCATGGTCAAACCCTGCCCGCGCTGCCCCATCCCCAACATCGACCCCGCCACTGCCACCAGCACCCCGGTGGTCGGCGACATGCTGCAAACCTACCGCCAGACCGCCGTGGTCGGTGGCGCAGTCGCCTTTGGCATGAACGCCATCGTGCTGCACGGTGTGGACATGGCGCTGCAAGTCGGCCAGGCCGCCACGGCGGATTACAAGTTCGACTAAACCCCGTCGAATACACTAGACGGTTATCTTTCACCATCTACGCCGCCCCCGGCACGCAATAAACACCCCTGTCCCCTTCGTGGGATACCACGGAACCGGTTTTGCCGGGCCGTCGGTATCGCCCCCTGCAAGGGGGTTGGCGAAGCGACACGCAGTGCGCGCAGACTGGGGGTGTGCAAAGGAAACCCATGAGTTTGAAGTGCGGCATCGTCGGCCTGCCCAACGTCGGTAAATCGACCCTGTTCAACGCCCTGACCAAGGCGGGCATCGCTGCGGAAAACTACCCGTTCTGCACCATCGAGCCCAATGTCGGCATCGTCGAAGTGCCCGATGCGCGCATGGACCAGTTGGCGGTCATCGTCCAACCCGAGCGCATGGTGCCTGCGGTGGTCGAATTTGTGGACATCGCGGGCTTGGTGGCCGGGGCCAGCACGGGCGAAGGCCTGGGCAACAAGTTCCTGGCGCACATCCGTGAAACCGACGCCACCGTCAACGTGGTGCGCTGCTTTGAAGACGACAACGTGATCCACGTCGCCGGCAAGGTAGACCCGATTGCCGACATTGAAGTGATCCTGACCGAGCTCTGCCTGGCCGACCTGGCCGCGGTGGAGAAGGCGTTGCACCGCGTCACCAAGACCGCGCGCTCG
>CANFZJ010000008.1 GCA_947451445.1 Comamonadaceae bacterium | reverse complement strand
GAGCTGCGCGAAGCCATGCAGGAAAAAGGCCTGGGCACGCCCGCCACCCGCGCCTCCATCATCGAAGGGCTGATTGCCGAGAAATACCTGCTGCGCGAAGGCCGCGAAATGCTGCCCACCGCCAAAGCCTTCCAGCTGATGACGCTGCTGCGCGGCCTGGATGTGGAAGAGCTGTGCCACGCCGAACTCACCGGCGAATGGGAATACAAGCTGGCCCAAATGGAGCGCGGCCAACTGACCCGCGCCAGCTTCATGGCCGAGATTGCAGGCATGACCGAGCGCATGGTCAAGAAAGCCAAGGAATACGACCGCGACACCATCCCCGGCGACTACATCACCGTCTCCAGCCCCTGCCCCAACTGCGGCGGCGTGGTGCGCGAGAACTACCGCCGCTACACCTGCACCGGGGCCGACGGCCACAGCGACGGCTGCGGCTTCTCGTTCGGTAAATCGCCTGCCGGCCGCACCTTTGAGCACGCCGAGGTCGAGCAGTTCATGCGCGACCGCAAGATCGGCCCGCTGGACGGCTTCCGCTCCAAGGCGGGTTGGCCCTTCACCGCCGAGATGACCATCAAGTTCGACGAAGAGACGAAGAACTACAAGCTGGAATTCGACTTTGGCGACGACAAAAAGGGCGAAGAAAGCGGCGAACTGGTGGACTTTGGCGATACGCCCAGCCTGGGCAACTGCCCCAAGTGCGGCAGCCCGGTGCACGAGCACGGCGCCAACTTTGTCTGCGAAAAAACCGTGCCCACGCTGGCCCAGCCCACCCCGAGCTGCGACTTCAAAAGCGGCAAAATCATCCTGCAACAGCCGGTAGAAAACGCCCAGATGGCCAAGCTGCTGGCCACCGGCAAGACTGATTTGCTGGACAAGTTTGTCAGTATGCGCACCCGCCGAGCCTTTAAGGCCCACCTGGCCTGGGACGCGGAAGCGGGCAAGGTGAACTTCGAGTTCGCGCCCAGCAAGTTCCCACCCAAGCCCGGTGCAGCTGCCAAAACCAGCGCCGCCGCCAAAAAGGCCGCGCCCGCGAAGAAAGCCGCCCCGGCCAAGAAAGCCCCCGCTGCCAAAAAGACCGCCGCCCCGCGCAAAACCACCCCCGGCACCGGCCTGACCCCCAGCCCCGCGTTGGCCGCCGTGGTTGGCACCGAGGCCGCGTCCCGTCCGCAGATGGTCAAAAAGCTGTGGGACTACATCAAGGCCAACAACCTGCAAGACGCCACCAACAAGCGCAACATCAACGCCGACGCCTTGCTGGCTCCGGTGTTTGGCAAGCCGCAGGTGACGATGTTTGAGTTAACTGGATTGATCGGCAAGCATTTGGCTTGATGCTATTAAATGGATAGCTGCTGGCGCTCATCTAACATGCGCCAGCAGCGGTTTTCCTTGCGTTTTTGGTTGGCCCGATGGCATGGCAAGTCCGGATTCCAGCGGGGTAGAACGGCGGCATACAATTACTTTCCCCCTGCGAGGCCTGCGCGTGATGGTTCTGCCGTGTCTGCGGGTTTTGTTTTTTTGGTTTCCCTTGTGGAGTTCTTTGTGTTCATTTCTTCTGCTTTTGCCCAAACCGCTCCCGCCGCTGCCGCTGGTGGCAACGACATGATGTCCAACCTGACCGGCATGCTGCCTCTGGTCCTGATGTTCGTGGTGCTGTACTTTGTGATGATTCGTCCCCAGATGAAAAAGCAAAAAGAGCACCGCGCCATGATCGACGCGCTGGCCAAGGGCGATGAAGTCGCTACCGCCGGTGGTCTGTTGGGCAAAGTGACAAAGTTGGCCGACACCTCGGTCAGCCTGGAAATCGCCAATGGCGTTGAAGTGCAACTGCAGCGCACGGCCATCGTCCAAGTGTTGCCAAAAGGCTCTGTTAAGTAATCTGCCTCAGTCATAAGTAATAAGCGCGACCATGAATCGTTACCCGGTATGGAAGTACGTGATCCTCCTGGTCGCGCTACTGGTGGGGGCCATTTACACCCTGCCCAATTTCTTCGGTGAAGCCCCTGCGGTGCAGGTCTCGGCCGCCCGTGCGTCGGTCAAGATCGACGCCACCACCTTGGCCAAGGTGCAGGAGGCGCTCACTGCGGCCAGCCTGACGCCCCAGCTGCTCGGTATCGAAGGCAATTCGGTCAAAGCCCGTTTTGACAGCACCGACAACCAGCTCAAGGCCAAAGATGTCGTGCAAAAGGCCCTGGTGCCCGACGCCAACGACGCGAATTACGTGGTGGCGCTGAACCTGCTGTCGCGCTCGCCCAACTGGCTGACCGCTTTGCGCGCCGTGCCCATGTACCTGGGGCTGGACTTGCGCGGTGGCGTGCACTTCATGCTGCAGGTGGATATGCCCGCCGCGCTGACCAAAAAGGCCGAATCGCTGACCGGCGACTTGCGTGGCGCGCTGCGCGACAAAAACGTGCGCCACAGCGGCATCAGCCGCAACGGCCAGGCTATCGAAGTGCGCTTTCGCGACGCCGAAACCCTGGCTGCAGGCAAGGCCGTGGTGCAAGACCAGTTCCCTGATCTGGTCACCACCGATGCACCCGACGGCAGCGAATACAAGCTGACCGCCACCATTCGTCCCGAAGCCGCCCGCCGTGTGCAAGACCAGGCGCTGAAGCAAAACATCACCACCCTGCACAATCGGATCAACGAACTCGGTGTGTCCGAGCCTGTGATCCAGCAGCAGGGCCTGGACCGTATCGTGGTCCAGCTGCCTGGCGTGCAAGACACCGCCAAGGCCAAAGACATTCTGGGCCGCACCGCCACGCTGGAAGTGCGCTTGGTCGATGAGTCTTCTGAGGCCGGTGCGGCGGCGGCAGGCGCTGGCGCCGTGCCGTTTGGCGACGAGCGCTATCTGGAGCGCAGCGGCCAGCCGGTGATTGTCAAAAAATCTGTGGTGCTGACCGGTGAAAACCTGACCGACGCCCAGCCCGGCTTTGACAGCCAGACCCAGGAAGCCACCGTCAACCTGACGCTGGACGCCAAGGGTTCGCGGATCTTCAAGGACGTGACGCGTGACAACATCGGCAAGCGCATGGCCATCATCCTGTTTGAAAAGGGCAAGGGCGAAGTGGTCACCGCACCGGTGATCCGCAGCGAAATCGCCGGGGGCCGGGTGCAAATCTCAGGCCGCATGTCCACCCAGGAAGCCAGCGACACCTCGCTGCTGCTGCGCGCCGGTTCGCTGGCCGCTCCGATGGAAATCATCGAAGAACGCACCATCGGCCCGAGCCTGGGTGCGGACAACATCTCCAAGGGCTTCCACAGCGTGGCCTGGGGCTTTGCGGCGGTGGCGCTGTTCATGTGCTGCTACTACATGCTGTTTGGCGTGTTCTCCAGCATTGCGCTGGCGTTTAACCTGCTGCTGCTGGTCGCGGTGTTGTCGATGCTGCAAGCGACGTTGACCCTGCCCGGGATGGCCGCCATGGCGCTGGTGCTGGGCATGGCGATTGACTCCAACGTGCTGATCAACGAGCGCGTGCGCGAAGAGCTGCGTGGCGGGGCATCCCCCCAGGCGGCCATCCATGCCGGTTTTGACCGCGCCTGGGCGACCATTTTGGACTCCAACATCACCAGCGCCATCGTCGGCATCGCCTTGCTGGCCTTTGGCTCTGGCCCGGTGCGTGGCTTTGCCGTGGTGCACGTGCTGGGCATTGCGACCAGCATTTTCTCCAGCGTGTTCTTCTCGCGCGGGCTGGTGAACCTGTGGTACGGCCGCCAGAAGAAGCTCAAGTCCGTGTCCATCGGCACCGTGTGGCGTCCCGACGCTGCGCCTGAAACCAAAGTCCGCTAAGAAAGCGCCAGCATGGAATTTTTCAAAATCCACCGCGACATTCCGTTTATGCGGAATGCGCTGGTGTTCAACATCATCTCGTTCCTGACCTTTGTGGCGGCGGTGTTCTTCCTGTTCTCGCGCGGCCTGCACTTGTCGGTAGAGTTCACTGGCGGCACGCTGATGGAAGTCAGCTATTCGCAGCCTGCCGATCTGACCCAGGTGCGTACCCTGGTGGCAGGCTTGGGCCTGAACGATGTGCAGGTGCAAAACTTTGGCACTTCCAAGGACGTGCTGATCCGCATGCCGGTGCAAAAAGGCGTGACATCGGCCCAGCAAAGTGAGCAGGTGCTGACGGCATTGAAGACGCAAGATGCGTCGGTGCAGCTGCAGCGCACCGAGTTTGTCGGGCCGCAGGTGGGCGACGAACTGGCTGCCGACGGCTTGAAGGCATTGGCCTTCGTGGTGGTGGGCATCATGCTGTACTTGGCCATCCGTTTTGAGTGGAAGTTTGCCGTGGCGGCGATCATTGCCAATTTGCACGACGTGGTCATCATCCTGGGCTTTTTCGCCTTCTTCCAGTGGGAGTTTTCGCTGCCGGTATTGGCGGCGGTGCTGGCGGTGCTGGGGTACTCGGTGAACGAGTCGGTGGTGATTTTTGACCGTATCCGCGAAAACTTTCGCCGTTTTCGCAAGATGACGCCGATGCAGGTGATCGACAACGCCATCACCTCCACTATCAGCCGCACTATCATTACCCATGGCTCCACCCAGATCATGGTGCTGTCGATGCTGTTGTTTGGCGGCCCCACCTTGCATTACTTTGCGTTGGCGCTCACTATCGGTATTTGCTTTGGCATTTATTCTTCGGTTTTCGTGGCAGCAGCGATTGCCATGTGGCTGGGTATCCAGCGTGAAGATTTGGTGAAATCGGCCAGTAAGAAAGAAGAAGACCCTAACGACCCTAACGCGGGTGCCACTGTGTGACCCGCGCCTGAAATATGGCCATCACTGCCTCTCCTTCGTCAGACATGCAACTCGCACGCAAGGTGCGTGAACGTTTTGTTGCCGAACTGTCGCTCACCATGGGTGAGGTAGGGCGGGCGGTGACTGGGCGGTTGACGACATTGCTGGAAGAGGTGCGCACAGCCCGCGAAATGCAAGAACGCCAGGATGCCTGGTCCGCATTTCAGCGCCATGGCCGCGCCTGGGAGTTGGGTGTGGTGGGGGCCTGGCAAAAAAGCTTGCTGCCTTCGGCCCAGCCCGCCCGAGCGGTGCGCCATGTCCCCATGCAGTTCGAGCTGATGGGCGACGAGGTGGTCGAAAACAAAATTCTGGCGTCACGCCTGTCGTTGGTCATCCTGGACCGTCTGGGCGAAGGGTACGGCGAACTGTGCAGCCGCATCCAATTGCTGGAAGGCACTGGTGAGCTGGACAGCCACGACTCTTTGCGTCCTGAAGTACTGATTCTGGGGCTGGTGGAGCAGTGGATTGCGGTCGGTCTGGCGCGGAGGTTTTTACCTTTCGTGACCGATATTTGGCTGCGTGAACTCGGCATGCATGTGTTGGCCGCGTATGCGTCTGCGAATGCATTTTTGCTTGCCAATGGCGTTACGCCTTCGACAGATTTGCGCTCCAGGCTGAGACGCAGTGACAGTGCTGCGTCGAATGGACCCCGGTCTTTCTCTGATTCTGACGTTGCCCATTCGGGTTGGAGCCATACGCGGGCACCCTTGCCAGGTGCAGGCCATGCGGCATCGGGTGGGGCGGATCTTTCGCACCGGGACCATCCGGCGGTTTCGCAGTTCAGCGCCAGCCAGGAAACCCGGCTGATGACATCGCCTTCGCCGTTGGCGCGGGCGCGACGCAAGGCGCAGGGCGTCATGGGCCATATCAAGCGCTTGCTGACTGACCATATCAGCGACTTCGACGCGACCCTCTACCAGCCGGTATCACCTGTGCTGGCGCAGGCGCTGGCAGCCCCGCCGATGTACACCGAGACAGAGCTGGCCCCCGCCAGAATGCCGACCGGTAGCCGCTATGACTACAGCCCGGCTGAGGTGTCCCAGGTGGCCGTGGCCTTGCGGGAGCGGTCGAACGAACTCAAGCACAAAGCGACGACCTCGTCCGAGAAGGCGACCATCGAAATCGTGGCCTTGATGTTCCAGAACATCCTGGCCGAAGAGCGCATTCCGCCGTCGGTGCGGGTGTGGTTTGCGCGCCTGCAGCTGCCCGTGCTGCGGGTGGCCCTGGCCGAGCCCGAGTTCTTCAGCACCGTGGACCACCCGGCCCGCCAACTGATCGACCGCATGGGTTCTTGTGTCATGGGTTTTGACGCCAGTTCCATCGGCGGCACCACGCTGGACAGCGAAATTCGCCGGGTGGTGCAGGTAATCGAGCAGTACCCTGAAACCGGGCGGCGGGTGTTTCAGCTGGTGTTTGATGAATTTGTGCTGTTTTTGTCCAAATACCTGACAGAAAAAGACAGTACCAAGCGTCTGGTGACCCTGGCGCAGCAGATGGAGCAAAAGGAAACGCTGGCCATCCAGTACACCATTGAGCTGCGTAATATGCTCAAGGACATGCCGGTGCGCGAGGCCATCCGCGAGTTTTTGTTCAAGGTCTGGGCCGAGGTGCTGGCTATGTCGGCGGTGCGCCAAGGGGCCCAGCACGAGGAAACCCTGGCTCTGAAGAAGGCCGCACCCGATTTGGTGTGGTCGGCCAGTGCCAAGCCCAACCGGGCAGACCGTGCGCGCGTGATCCAGAGCCTGCCCCTGCTGCTGCAGCGCTTGCGCCAGGGCATGGGTTTGCTGGGCCTGGATACTGCGGCCCAAGAGGTACACATCAAGCAGATCAGCGATACCTTGGCCGATGCCTTTATGTCCAAGACCGAGGCCATTCCCCAGGCCCGCATTGAAGCCATGGTGGCGCACCTGGCCAATCTGGAAGATTTTTTCAGCGACGAGGTGGCGGGCGACCTGCCGCTGGACCAGGAAAACATCGAGCTGATGCTGGGCATGGATGCTTCGGCGATTGACGTGATTGCCGACGGCGGCTCCACTCCTACCGACGCCATGCGGGCCTGGGCCCAGGAACTGCAGCTGGGCCATTGGTTCATGCTGGACCATAACCGCCAGGTCAGTCGGGTGCAGTTCGCCTGGCGCAGCGACCGCAAGCAGCTACACCTGTTTGCGTCTACGGACGGGCGTAGCTATTTGATCCAGGCCCGCCGTCTGGCCGCATACCTGCAGGCTGGTTTGCTGGTGCCTCAAGAAGACGAAGCCCTGACCCTGCGCGCCACCCGCGACGCGCTGGCCAAGCTGGACGCGAACCCGGAGCGGTTGCTAGCCTAGGTTTAATGCGCGATGCGGTCCGACGCGTCGTCGCACAGCTCGTCCAGCACCAGGGCGTCAGGCTCTTCGCCCAAGCTCCAGTACACCATCAGGATCGTTATTTTCAGGTCGTCCAATGTGACCGGGTGGTGGTTGGCAGCCATGGCCCGGTCCAGTACGATTTCGCGCAGGGCTGGGGCCAGAATGTCTGCCGTTTCCAGAAAGTGGATGAAGCCCAGGCACTCGGCGCCCAGATGGTCTTGCTCGGCGACCGAGTAGACGCGCAGGCTGTCGGTGGCGTGCAGGGCGGCTGCAGGGAGTGCCGGGACCGCCGGCTTGGTCAGATGGGGGTTGTGCGAGGCCAGGTGCAGGCCGTCCAGCCAGCGTAGGGCCTCGGCGATTTCGTCTGCCTCAAAGCCCACGGCGCTGAGTTTGCGGCCCAGCTGCTGTGGCTCGGGACAGGCATCGCCGCGCCAGTAGTTTTCATAGACGTAGACAAGCACTTCAAACATAGGGCCAATATAGCTTGAAATTGCCCACACTCCCAGGCGACACACTGCGTGCTTTCGCCAACCCCTTGCAGGGGAGCGAGCCCAGTGGCCCGGCAAAGCCTGTTTCCCAGTGTTTGTGGGTGGGGGGCCGTCACTATCGTCGCTAGAGCCTGCGTTGTTGCCAGCGGTGTTGTACTTTTCAGCCTCGGGAAATGCGCTGGAACAGGCCGCCGGGCATCCGTGCGACCTGGTGGTCCAGCTCCAGTTCCAGCAGCTGTACCTGCAGCAGCGCGGCCGAGATACCGGTGCGGGCGACCAGCGCGTCCAGCCCCACCGGCTCAAAGCCCAGCGCAGCCAGTAGCGGATGTTCGGCACCATTTTGGCCATTGGTGCAAGTGGTATCTGCGGTGGTAGCTATTAAATTAGGAGTGTTTGAAATGTGCAACTCATCCAGCACATCCTGGATGTTTTCGACCAGCTTGGCCCCTTGCTTGATCAGCGCGTGGCAGCCACGGGCCTGGGGTGCGTGGATGGAGCCAGGAATGGCAAACACCTCTTTGCCTTGCTCAGAGGCCAGCCTAGCGGTGATCAGCGAGCCCGACTGCAGCGCAGCCTCCACCACCAGTGTGCCTTGGGCCAGCCCGGCAATCAGGCGGTTGCGCTTGGGGAAGTTGCTCGGCAGCGGCGGCGTGCCCAGTGGGTATTCGCTCAGTAGCAGGCCGTGCTGGGCGATCTGGTGGGCCAGGGCCAGGTTGCGTTTGGGGTAGACCCGGTCCAGCCCGGTGCCGACCACCGCCACCGTGGCCAGCAGACCGGGGGCAGCCCCTTCCAGCGCACCGTGGTGGGCAGCGCTGTCCACACCCAGCGCCAGGCCGGACACCACGGTCAGCCCGGCCCGGGTGCAGGCTTGGCCGAATTGGCGGGCGTTGGCTTCGCCCTGGGGCGTGGGGTTGCGGCTGCCGACGATGGCGATGTGCTGGGTGCTGCCGGCCTGCCACAGGTCCAGGCGGCCCAGGGCAAACAGCAGCAGCGGCGGGTCGGCCATGGCCAGCAAACCCGCCGGGTAGCGCGGGTCGCCCAGCGTGATGAGGGCGCGTTGGGCCAGGTCGGTGGCCCCAGCCAGCCATTGCACACATGCGTCCAGCTGCGGAGCCAGGGTGTCGGGTGGCTGCTGCAGCGCCCGGACTTGCGCGGGCGTGACGGTCTGTTGCAGGCTGGCCTGGGACTGTGCAAACACTGCCTGGGGCAGGCCGAAGCTGGTCAGCAGGCGACGGGCGGTTTCATTGCCGATACCAGGCATCAGCAGCAGGCGTAGCCATGCCGCCAGTTCGTCGGTTTCCATTCCCGGTGTTTTAGGATGTGGCAAGAAATAAGTTCCCCAGTTTGTCCTGTCGGATTCGGGCGCGCTGCTGCGTTGCAAGCCGCTTGTGTGGCTCGCCACACGGCGCGTCTTGCGCCTCACATCGCATCCCGACTCCTCGGGCCAAACCGGGAAATTATTCCACGCCACATCCTTAGTGTGGCGTGGTCAGCCGGTCGCCCACTTTGACGCCGGTTTTGATTTGCAGAATCAAACCGTATGACACGCGCTCGAATGGGCGAAACACCATCAGCAGGCCGTTTTGCTCGTCCGGCAGTTGGATACGGGTCTTGGCGTCGTCGGTGGTGTCCACCATGGAGGCCCCGGCGGACAGTAGCGACAGCACGTGGCCGCGCTCGATACCGTCCTTGGTGCCCTTGTTGATCACCACGATCTGGTACTGCGCCGCATTGGCGATGGTCGTGCTGCCGTAGACCGAGACAATGCGGGCATCGACGTTTTGCGACGGGGCACGGGGCACAAAGTTCAGTAGTTCACGGTCCGGCTCGGGCAGCAGACGGTCGCCTACGCTGATTTCTTCCTTGATCGACTGGACATCCACGCTGGCAGGCACGGGGGCCATGGCCTGCTTGCCGTCGCTGTCGAGGCGGCCCGACATTTGCTGGCTTTCACCTTTGACCAGCGCGACCTTGCCGACGTACTGGGTTTCATAGCCCAGTATTTCTTGGGTGATCGGGTCTTTCAGTGGCGTGGCCTTGCGCATGACGCGGAAAACGTGGGGCTGTCCGGGGGCGTCTAGCAGCGGTGTTTGCACGGGTCCCCGTACGTAGGCGCGGTCGCCCCGGCTGAGCATGATGTGGTCTTCTTGGGTGGCGACGATGCGTGGGGCCAGCGCCAAGGCGGTTTCGTTCACCACCAGCGGCTCGGCCAGGAAGGGCTCGATCAGGTGGGTTTGCAGCGTGGGCAAAGAGTTGTCGCCCAGGCTCTCACTGCGGGTGCGCGGCGACAGGCGTACGGTGCGCAGTCCGTCCGTTCCTATTTTGGCTGCGGTGCTCAGCATGGCCCGGCCGTCTTTTTTGATGAGCAGCAGTTCCTGGCCTGGGTAGATCAGGTGGGGGTTGCGCACTTCTTGCTGGTTCATGCCCCAGAGCTCGGGCCAACGCCAGGGGGTGGTGAGGAACAGGCCGGATATCGCCCACAGCGTGTCGCCGGACTTGACGGTGTAGCGGTCGGGCGCATTGGGAGCCAGGTCGCTCAAAGCCACGCCGTTGTGGGCGACCTGGCTGGCGGTGGCTTGTTGGGCGGGTGTGACCGTGAGGTTCTGTGCCTGTACTGCGGGGACCAGCAGACTTGCCGAGACGACTGCCCATGTACCCACTCCCGCCATCATGTATTTCATAGTTGGTCGCCGTATAAAGCGTGAAAAATTACGCGCGATTTTGCGCTTTAGCCCTGGTACGGGCAATGAATATTGGGCCAGGCGGATGGGTGCGCTGCCAAAAGTGGCGAAAATAGCACTAACAGGACTTACGCAAGCCCCCTGTGCGCCCGAAGGGCGACACAGGGCGGCGCTGCGTAAGTGCTAACCCATTACGATGAGATTCCATGGCGCTACTTTCAATTCTCCAATATCCCGATCCCAAGTTGCACACCTTAGCACGACCCGTGCAAGCGGTAGACGCGCGCATCCAGGCCCTGGTGGCCGACATGCTGGAAACCATGTACGACGCCAACGGCATCGGCCTGGCCGCCTCGCAGGTGGATGTGCACGAGCAAGTGGTGGTGATCGACGTGTCCGAAGAGCACGACACCCCGTTGGTGCTGATCAACCCGGCCATCGTCTGGTTTAGCGAAGAGCGTGTGCTGAACGAAGAGGGTTGCCTGTCCGTGCCGGGTATTTACGACGGCGTGGAGCGCGCCACCCAGGTCCGCGTGACCGCACTGGACCGTGACGGCCAGCCCCAGACCTTGGAGGCCGACGGCCTGCTGGCTATCTGCATCCAGCACGAGATGGACCATTTGCTGGGCAAGGTGTTTGTGGAATACCTGTCGCCGCTGAAGCGCAACCGTATCAAAACCAAAATGTTGAAGACCCGCCGCGCGCTGGGCAAGCCGGAAACCGCTTGATGCGGGTGGTTTTTGCGGGTACGCCCGAGTTCGCCCAGGTGGCGCTGGCCCAGCTGCAGGCAGCGGGCCATGACATCGTGCTGGTACTGACCCAGCCGGACCGTCCCGCAGGCCGGGGCATGAAGCTGCAGGCCTCGCCCGTCAAACAACACGCCGTGGCCCACGGCATCCCCGTCGCCCAGCCGCGCAGCCTGCGTCTGGACGGCAAGTTCCCCGACGACGCTGCCACCGCCCAACAAGCGCTGCAAGCCGCCCAGGCCGATGTCATGGTGGTGGTGGCCTACGGGCTGATCCTGCCCCAGTGGGTGCTGGATCTGCCACGCCAGGGGTGCCTGAATATCCACGCCAGCCTGTTGCCGCGCTGGCGTGGTGCCGCCCCGATTCACCGCGCCATTGAAGCGGGCGATGCCGCCACCGGCGTCACCATCATGCAAATGGACGCTGGGCTGGACACGGGCGATATGTTGCTGGTCGAGTCGCTGCCCATCGCGCCCGATGACACCACCGGCAGCCTGCACGACAAGCTGGCCGACATGGGGGGGCGCATGGTGGTGCAGGCGCTGGCGCAGCCGGGCACGCTGGTGCGCACCGTGCAGCCCGCCGAGGGCGTGTGCTACGCCCACAAGATCGAAAAGCGCGAAGCCGCCATCGACTGGACGCACAGCGCCGACAGCATCGTGCGCCGCATCCGCGCCTTCAACCCTTTCCCCGGTGCGGCCACCACGTTGGCGGGCGAAAGCCTCAAGGTGTGGGCTGCCAGCGTCTCGGACCAGGTGCCGCCTGCCGATGCGGTTTTAGGGTCTATTCAGGCTGTAACGCAGGACACCATTGCGGTAGCAGCTATGCATTCGATAGTAAACATCACCCAGGTGCAGCGCCCCGGCGGCAAGCGCCTGGCCGTGGCTGAGTTTCTGCGCGGCTGCGCTTTGCAGCCCGGCACGGTGTTCGACGCGGTGGCCTGATGTTTCTCAAGCGTGCCTATCTCCGCCACCCCGAGTTCCGTGTCGGTGCGATCGAGACCTTCTCCAACGCGCCTGGCCTGGCAGCCTGGGGCTTGATGACCGGCGTGGCCATGGCCAAAGCAGGTATGAGCACGTTTGAGGCGCTGCTGATGACGTTTACCGTCTACGCCGGCAGTTCTCAGTTGGCGGCGGTGCCGCTGCTGGTGGCGGGCGCTCCGGCCTGGGTGGTGCTGGCCACGGCTTTTTGCGTCAACCTGCGCTTCGTGGTGTTCAGCCTGCATTTGCGGCCGTATTTGATGCACCTGCCCTGGCTGGAGCGCATTACCCACGGCTACCTGACCACCGACATGACCTATGTGCTGTTCACCCGGCGTTTTGCACAGCCAGCGCAAGACGACGCCGGTCGCCTCGCCCAAGAGGCTTATTTGGCGGGCAATTGCTGCGTCACCTGGTGCAGCTGGATGGCCGCCAGCGTGGTGGGCGTGGTGATGGCCAACTTCATTCCCACCGCCTGGGGACTGGGTTTTGCGGGCATTTTGTGCCTGATCGGCATCTTGTGTTCGCTGGCCTCGACCCGGTTGCGTGTGCTGTCGTGCGCGGTGGCATCCACCGCCGCCGTGGTGGCCTACGCCTTGCCGTTCAAGCTGAATATCGTGGTGGCCATCGCGATGGCGGTAGGGGTGTGCCTGGGGGCTGAAAAGCTGCGTCCCGCCGCGCCGGAGCGTGCCGCATGAACGGCCACAGCGACTTGCGGACCATTGCCATCGTCCTCGGGCTGGCCCTGGTCACCGTACTGACGCGCTGCTTCTTCTTTTTGACCAACAAGCCCTGGAGTCTGCCGCACTGGGCCCAGCGCGGCCTGCAGTACGCGCCGATTGCCGCGCTGTCCGCCGTGGTGCTGCCCGAGGTGGTGATGGCCCAAGGCCATCTGGTTGCCACCTGGATGGACGCCCGCTTGTTCGGTGCAGTGGCCGGGGCGGCGGTGTACTTTTGGCGGCGCGACGTGCTGCTGACCATCATGGCGGGCATGGTGGTCTACCTGCCGCTGCATTTGGGTGTGGGCTGGTAATGACCGAGCCCCTCACTTGCATGGCTCGGGCGGTGCAGCCGACCCGAAGCATGCGAGTTCCATCACGTTAACGCCGCCGTAATGTCCTTTACCAGGCTCTGCGGTGTGTCGGTAGGCGCGTAGCGCTTCAACACCTGCCCGTCCCGCCCGACCAGAAACTTGGTGAAGTTCCACTTGATGGCCTGGGTGCCCAGCAGCCCGGGAGCTTGCGCCTTGAGCCATTGGTACAGCGGGTCCGCACCCGCACCGTTGACGTCAATCTTGCCCATCATCGGGAAGCTGACGCCGTAGTTCAGCTGGCAAAACCCGGCGATCTCGTCGTTACTGCCCTTGTCTTGCCCGCCAAATTGGTTGCACGGAAAGCCCAGCACCACCAAACCCTGCGCGGCGTAGGCCTGGTGCAGCGCTTCTAGCCCGGCGAATTGCGGCGTGAAGCCACAAGCGCTGGCGGTGTTCACGACCAGCAAAATCTGGCCTTTAAACTGGGCCAGTGCTACCGGCTGGCCGGTGATGCTGGTGGCGTGGAAGTCGTAGAGTGAGGTGGTCATGGAGCCGTATTTAATCACTCCGTGCCGCCCACAGTGCCGCCAGCAAAACCAAGGCCGCCCCCACCGCTGTGCGCAGCGACAGCGTGGCAGCACCCAGGGCGATGGACGACGCGCTGGCGAACACCACCTCGGTCAGCATCACGATAGCGGTGGTGGCGCTGGGCAGGCGGGACGCACCGTACTGCAGGCCCATGTTGCCGATGAAAAACAACAGCCCCAGCACCGCCACACCTGCAGCCCAGCCGCCGTCCAGCGCGGGCAACGCCGTTACCACCTGCCAGTGTCCCCCCAGTGCCGCAGTGCTGCCCGCCATCAACACGCCGCCTAAAAACATGGCACACATGCGTTCCATACCCGGCACCTGGTGCTGGCGCTTCAACAACACATTGGTCAGTGCAAAGGCCAGGCCGCCCAGCAGGGCCAGCAGGTCGGCAGCAGACAAGGCCGCGCGGGTGGTAAAGCCGTCTGCAGGCCACACCACCACGGCCACGCCCAGCACAGCCAGTGCCAGCCGCAGCAGGGCGGCCCGGGTGGGGCGTTCGCCCAGCAGCAGCCAGGCCAGCAGCACGGCCCAGCCGGGCATCAGGTAGAACAGCAGCACCACGCGCACCACGTCGCCAATCGCTACCGCCCAGTTGAAGCACACGTTGGTGAGTCCGGTGGCCGCCAGCAGCAGCCATAACGCGGGCCGGGTGGCGAGTCCGCGCCAAGCCTGGGGGCGCCACACCAGCAGGCCCACCAAGGCCACGCCGTACAGCAGGCAGGTGGACCACAGCGGGTGCAGCCCGGCGTGTTGCAGTTGGCGAAACGGCCACCAGGACACGCCCCAGATGCAGGCGTTGAGCAGCAGGGCCAGGACGGCTGGTAAAGTTTTGGACGCCATTTCGTTACCCATCCAATCCGAGATTAGGCGCGAAGCCGCAGACAGTGCTTTGGCACGGCAAGGCGAAGCAACGACATATCGGGTTGGATGCGCAACGAAATCAGTGGGTGTTATCGGTGCGGGCCAGTTCCAGCAGGTGTTCCACTTCGTCCTTGTACTGGACGCAGTTGTGGGCATGCCAGCGCTGGATCAACCACATGAACCCGGCAACGACCACGCCGAAGCTGGTGATGGCCGCAAAGGCCGACAGCCCCAGCCAGGTGGACAGGCTGTAGAACGCGCCCAGGCCCAGGATGCACAGCTGTTCGTTGAAGTTCTGTACAGCGATGGAGCGGCCCGCGCCCATCAAATTGTGGCCCCGGTGCTGCAGCAGTGCGTTCATCGGCACCACCATGAAGCCGCCCAGGCCGCCCAGCACCACCAGGAATGGCACGGCCACCCACACGTTGTGGATGAAGTTCATCAAAATCACCAGCAGGCCCATGGCCAGGCCCAGCGGGATCACCTTGGTGGCAGTGTCCAGCCGCATGCGCAGTGACGCGGCCACTGCGCCCACCGCTGTGCCAATGGCCACCACACCCAGCAGGCTGGTGGACTGGGTGATGTTGTAGCCCAGGGCGGCAGCGCTCCAGGCCAGCACGATGTATTTCAGGTTGCCGCTAACGCCCCAGAACAGGGTGGTGGTGGCCAGGGTGATCTGGCCCAGGCGGTCGTTCCACAGCCGGGAGTTGCAGCGCCAGAAGTCGGGCAGCAGGGCCAGGAAGTTGCGCGGCATGGGCCGCAGCTCGACCCCGGTGTCGGGAATGCGGGTGTTGAACCAGGCGGCCAGCGCATACACCGCAATCAGCACGCTGATGGCGGCCTGCGGCGCGGTATCCACACCGGTGTCGATGAACGGAAAGTCAAATGCCAGCAGCTGGGTGGACAGCACCGGCCCGACCAGTTGGCCACCAAACAGCACGCCCAGGATGATGGAGGCAATCGTCAGCCCTTCGATCCAGCCATTGGCCTTGACCAGCTGCGAGGCGGGCAGCATCTCGGTCAGGATGCCGTATTTGGCGGGTGAGTAGGCCGCCGCCCCCAGGCCGACCACGGCGGTGGCGACCAGCGGATGTACGCCGAACAGCATCATCAGGCAGCCCGCCATCTTGATGCTGTTGCTGGCCAGCATCACCTTGCCCTTGGGAAAGGCGTCGGCCAGCGCGCCTAACCAGGGGGCCAGGATCACATAGAACAGGGCAAACATGGGCACCAGCGCCGCCTGCTGCCATTGCGCGCCGTGCCCCCCCCGGATCAGGGCGATGGAGGCGACGAACAGCGCTTGGTCGGCCAGCGACGAGCAGAACTGGGCCGACATGAGGGTAAAGAAACCGCGCTTCATTGAATTCTTGTAGCGGCATCAGTGGGGCTGATGCGGGGTAATACAGGGTAATGGGGGCCATGTCTGCTGAGACAGCGGGTTATATCACGCGCTCCAATGCCAAAATCCCGGAAAGCCCCTTAACTGCCCCCGCCGATATCCACGTAAACCCCACATGCCCCGCCCCATCCAAGCCACCATCCATACCGCCGCCTTGCAGCACAACCTGGCCCGTGCCCGCGCCGCAGCCGGTGACGCCCGGGTCTGGGCCATCGTCAAGGCCAATGCCTACGGCCACGGCATCGAGCGGGTATTTGACGGCTTGCGCGCCGCCGACGGCTTTGCCCTGCTGGATTTGGACGAGGCCGCACGGGTGCGTGCCCTGGGCTGGCGCGGCCCGGTGCTGCTGTTGGAGGGTGTGTTCGAGCAGCGCGACCTGGAGCTGTGCTCACGCCTGGACCTGTGGCACACCGTGCACTGCGACGCGCAGATCGACATGCTGGCCATCCATAAAACCAATGTGCCGCACCGCGTCTTCCTCAAAATGAACACCGGCATGAACCGGCTGGGCTTCAGTCCCGCACGTTACAGGTCCGCCTGGACCCGGCTGAACCTGCTGCCCCAGGTGGATGAAATCTCGCTGATCACCCACTTCAGCGATGCCGACGGTCCGCGTGGCATTGCCGAAGCCATGGCCGTGTTCAACGCCATCACCCAAGACCTGCCCGGCGAACGCAGCGTGGCCAACAGCGCGGCCACCCTGCGCCACACCGGCGACGGCCCGCTGGCCAACCAGGTCGCGGGCGATTGGGTGCGCCCCGGCATCGCCATCTACGGCAGCGCGCCTGACTTCCCGGCCCACAGCGCCGCCGACTGGGATCTGCAGCCGGCCATGACGCTTGCTGCAAAAATAATAGCGGTACAAGACCTGCAGCCGGGCGCTACCGTCGGATATGGCTCGAATTTTGTGGCCGACCAGGCCATGCGCATCGGCGTGGTGGCCTGCGGCTATGCCGACGGTTACCCGCGCATCTGCCCCACCGGCACCCCGGTGCTGGTAGACGGCGTGCGCAGCCGCACTCTGGGTCGCGTCAGCATGGACATGCTGGCCGTGGACCTGGCCCCCGTGCCCCACGCCGGGCCAGGCAGCAGCGTGACCCTGTGGGGCCGTGCCGCGAATGGGGCTGTGCTGTCGATTGACGAGGTGGCGCAGCAGGCCGGTACTGTGGGCTACGAACTGATGTGCGCCCTGGCCCAGCGCGTGCCGACGGTGGTGGATTGAGACTCTAAGCCTTTTAGCCCGCTAGCACATATGGCGCCTGCGTAAGATGCTATGCTATTTATAGCGTGTAGTTGTTTTTAACCCGCACATAGTGCTCGGCCGAGTAGCGCAGGTAGGCCAGTTCGGCGTCCGTTAGCGCCCGCACCTTGGCCGCCGGGCGGCCCATGTACAGGTGGCCGCTCTCCAGCACCTTGCCGGGCGACACCAGGCTGCCCGCGCCGAGCATGCAGCGCGGCTGCATGACCACGTCGTCCATCACGATGCTGCCCATGCCGACCAGGCAGTCGTCGCCAATGCTGCAGCCGTGCAAGATGACGGCGTGGCCGATGGTCACGTAGTTGCCGATCAGCAGCGGCGAGCCGTCGGGTTTGCTGGCGCTCTTGTGTGCCACATGGCCCATCGCCAAGTCTTGGATATTGCTGCTGTGCCCGATGCGGATACGGTTCACATCGCCACGCAGCACCGTGTTGCACCAGACCGAGCTGTCCGCGCCCACCTGCACGTCACCGATGAGCTGGGCGGAACTGTGGATGAACGTGCGTTCGGCCAGCACGGGGTGGGTGTCGAGGTAAGGGGTCAGGGGCATGGTGTGGTCAGGTGGAGGGCGTGGGCACCCGGGCGTTTTGTTGTTGGAAGGTGTGCAGACACGCCAGCACATGCCGGCTGTCGCGCAAGCCCAGTGCATGCAGCGTGGCGGCCAACACCAGCCGGGTCTTGGAGAAATAGCGGGGCACACTGGGGTGCCATGCCGCACTGCACAGGCGGCGGGCAAAGTCCAGCCGGGTGGCAAAGCCGCTTTTGAACACCTCGGTGCGGCTGGCCCACTGGTAGCTCAACGTCTGGTCGCCCGCAACCGGGCAGGGCACATGCCCCGGGTAGGTTTGCCAGGGGCAGGCGCGGGTGAACGCGGGCAGGTGCTCAAACCACAGCGCATACAGCTTGTGCAGCACGCCCCAGCGCGCTGGGGTGTCGGCCACCAGCTGCAGAAACCGGGTGTCGTAAAACGGCAGCAAAAACTCCAGGCCGTGCTGGTCAATGGTTTCGAAGTGCTTGAACAAATGGCGGCGCTGGTCGTTGAACAGCAAAAACAGGTACAGCCGACGGCCCTGGTCTGCGCGGGGGTAGCGGTTGACCTCGGCCAAAACGTGGTCGGCCACCATCTGGGGCAGCGCTTGGCGGGCCGTGGCACGGAGCACGCCCCAGGGCAGCGCCAGGCGGTTGAGGGCAAAGAACTGCGCCACTGCCGCTGGCAGGTCGCCTTTGTCGGCCCAGTCCAGCATGGCCTCGTCCATGTACACATGGCCTAGCCCCACGCTGCCGCCGTCGCCCGACCAGAGAAACGCCGGGCGGTCTACATGGGTGTCTGTGGCTTTTTCCAGCCGGGTCTTGATGCGCCATGCCATCAGCGAAAAATTGGGGTCGTTGTCCCGGTCCAGGCAATGCAGATGGCATTGCGGTCCGGCGACCTCTGCCAGGGCGCGTGCATAGGCCTGGTCTTGCGAGGCGTCGGGCGAGAAATTCAGGGCTTCCACCTGGCAGCCCTGGTGCAGCAGTGAACCCACAATGGCCCGCGAATCCATGCCGCCGCTTAAAAAGGCGTAGACATTGCGGTCGCCTCCTGCGCGGATGTGGATGGCCTCTTGGAACGCGTCATAAATAGCCTGGGCGGCGGTCTCGGGCGTACTGGCGCTGGGGACGGCAGTAGTCCAGTCGTAGTAGCTGTCCAGGTGTACGCCCTGGCCGTCCACCTGCACCGTCTGGCATTCGCGCAGCAGGAAGATGCCTTCGTAAGGGGTCCGTTCGGCCAGTGGAAAGCCAAAAATACTGTGTTCCACCATGCCGACGGTGGAGGGTGTTTTTTGAATCCAGCCAATCGATTCCAGAATGCGCAGGGCCGACGCAAAGATAAAAACCCCGTTTTGTACCGTGTAGTACACCGAGCGCAGCCCCACCATATCGGTGGCCAGATGCAGCCGGTGGCCCGCATTTTCATAATGGACGACGGAGAATGCGCCACGGGTTTGCGCCAAGGCTGCGGTATTGAAACCGCTGCCATGGACCAGGCGAGACAACTGCAGCCCTCTGTCCATGCGTTCGCCGGGTGCCGTCAACAGCGGGTCGCCTACCAAGGTGCTGACGGCACCATCGGGGTCCAGCGCCCATGCCGTTTCATGGAAAGCCCCCGAATCCCATTTGGCGAGAAAAATCTGCGGCCGGTCATGCAAATGCCAGTGGCCACGGGCGTCTTGTACGCTGCGCAGATGGGTTTGCAGGGCCGCTTTCAGCGTCGGGGGAACTTCTTGGTGGGGGTCCAGGCAATATGCGCCAGCAAAAACCGTCATAAATCAATGTTCCAGACCATTTAAATTCAATAGGACTTACGCAGCGCCGCCCTGTGTCGCCCTCTGGGCGCACAGGGGACTTGCGTAAGTCCGGTTCAACCGGTGATGCGGCTCAGTAGCGATTTTTCTATGCCCTCGGGACGCCCCAAAACCAGCCATACCAGTAGCAAAGCTAGCGTATAAACCAGTGCACCCGACGCCATCAGCAGCGTCAGCTGTAGATAGGCAGGTTCTGTGGCCACCCAGCTTTGCATGAGCCACAGCGTCGCACCCATGACCGCCCCTGCAAAAACAGGCCGCACCAGTGATTTTGCCAGCGTGCGGGCGGGTAGTCCCTCCTTGCGCCCGACGACGACCCAGATACTGACGGTGATCAGGGTCGTTAATAAGCGCGCCCATGCCAGTCCCAATATGCCGTAGGTGTGCAAGAAGGCCGCAAAAATCAGGAAGAAAAGCAACTCCATCCAGGACATGAAGGCCAAAAACTTGGTTCGGTCCACTGCCATGAACCATACGTAATAAGGGCTGACCAAAAATCGGATACTGCCCTGCAAGGCAAATACTTCCAAAACCGGAATCACTTCCAGCCAGGTGGTGCCCAAAATGGTCTGTACAAACGGTGCCGCCACCATGCACAGGCCAATACCTGCCGGAATGGTGAAGGTGTTAATCAAGCCCAGCGTGTAAAAAAACAGCGCCAGCCGACCGGGTTTGTCGTTGCGCATGCTGGACAGTACGGGAAACAGCGAGCGGTTCACGGGGGCGCTGATTTCCACCGTCACGGTTTGCCCCAGCTCGGACGCCAAGTTGTACACGCCCAGGTCTTTGGCGCTGCCAATACGGCCCAAAATTAATTCGTCCAGCTTTTTGCCAAAAAACGAACCAATACTGGACAGCAATAACCATTGCGAGAAACTCCAGAGTTCCCGAATATGGCTGGTGTCCCAGCGCGGACGGTAGGGGTGCAGCACATAACTCAGCCATACGCCAGAAATATGGCCCACATAAATTCCGATGACCAGCGCCCAGTAGCTTTTTAATAAATAAGCGGACAACAAGGTGGCAAAAAATGACAGTAATTTTGCAGAAATTCCGAGTCGGACCTCCAGCCCAAATTCTAAATTTTTGCGGGCCAGCAATGGACCGATATTGGCCAAGGCGCTGAAGACGATGCCAAAGCACAAAAGCAGCATTACCGGGGTTACCCGTTCGTCCCGAAAATAATATGCGGCGACTGGTGATAACAATGCCACGATGGATGCCACCATGACCGCTTGTATCAAGCGCAGCGTCCAGGCCGAATTAATGAGAGCCTCTGGCGGGTCTTCTCTGCGCAGCAGGGCATTGTCTGCGCTGGTATAGAAAAATATCTCTACCAATCCAATCACCAAGGTGGCCATGACCATGACCCCATAATCGGCGGGGGTTAAAAACCGTGCCAATACGATGGTGCTGACTAAACCAATCCCTTTAATAGCCCAGCGCAATATGACAGATAAAAGCGTGCCGCGTGCCAGGGCGCGTGAATGGTTGGTCATGGATGGTTCATGGGTGGTGCATTTTTATAAAAATAAATCCACGGCGCGCGCCCAATCACCATGGAATATGTTTTTGCGGATGCGAAAGCACCGAATGTACGCTGCTGTGTAACAACGGGCCCGCTCCGGGCGCGTAGTGTGACATCCCAGGCGCTCTATCTACGGTGGGGCCACAGATTTAAGCGCAGGAATCGTACCAAACTGCAGGGTTTGGGGGGTGATGGGGGCGCGGCGCGGCAGTAGGCTGGCGCCGCCAATACAGTTTAGGCCGCCCGGCAGTCCAGCCACAGCACCTCGTACGGTGCCAGCGCCACGCCGTCGTGCAGTGCCCGGGGTTTGCCACTCAGTAAATCTACCGCTTCGGCAGGCTGGGCCGAGAACACCACGGCCGGGCAGGTTTGCGGCAGGTCGCTGAAGTTGGCCAGCACCAGTACATGCTGGCCTGGCATGCCACGCAGATAGCCCAGCACGCTGGGATTGCCGGCCCGGAAGCCGGTTAAATGCCCACCCGCAAACACGGCATTCGCACTGCGCACCTCCACCATGCGGCGCAGGCCGTGGAAGATCTGGCCGGGCACGGTGTGGGTCTTTTTGCGCTGGGCGTACAGGCTGGCGACGCGGGCCGGGCGGTGTACCCAGCGGCTGTCACCGGCTTTGGCGGGGTCGTTCAAATAGCGGTTGTCGTTAGGGGTGCCCACTTCGTCTCCAAGGTAAATCAAAGGCATGCCGCCGCTGCTCAGGGCCACGCTGTACAGCAACACCACGCGTGCCGGGGCCAGCGGGTCGCCTTGCTCCACGCCGGTCAGCGATGCGCTGGTGCCGCTGATGCGGCAGTCGCCGGTAGCGGGGTTGTCCTGGAACGGCACGCCGCGCGCAAAGCTGCCGTCAAACCGGTTCACGTAGAAGCGGTTCAAAAACTGCCGGTGCGGGAAGCCGTGGATGCCCAGCTGGATGGCGTCTTCGTCGGCAAAGGTCCAGCCGATGTCGTCGTGGCTGCGCACGTAGTTGACCCAGCAGGTGTCCGGGTCCAGGTTGTGGCGCTGCTCCAGGGCTTGCTGCAGCAGGTTCACTTCGCGCGTGGCCAGGCTGTTCCACAGCAGCGCCATTTGCAGCGGGTTGTAGGACAGCTGGCATTCTTGCGGTGAGATGTACTTGACCACGTCGTCCGGGTGGACGATGGCCTCGCTTTTGAACAGCATGGCCGGCGCGGCGATGCGCACCAGCGCGCTGAAGGCGCGGATCACAGTGTGCGCCTCGGGCAGGTTTTCACACACCGTGCCCAGGCGCTTCCACACAAAGGCCACCGCGTCCATGCGCAAAAACTCGGTGCCCAGGTTGGCGATGGCCAGCATCTCGCCCGCCATGGCGGTGAACACGGCGGGGTTGCTGTAGTTCAAGTCCCACTGGAAGCTGTTGAAGGTGGTCCAGACCCAGCGCCCGTCGGGCAGCTGCGAGAACGCGCCGGGGTGCTGGTCGGGGAAGATCTCGCGCACCGTTTGGTCGTAGGCGTCGGGCAGCGTGCGGTCGGGGAACAGGTAGTAGAAGTCGGCGTACTGCGGGTCACCCGCCACGCAACCAGTGGCCCAGGCGTGTTCGTCCGAGGTGTGGTTGAAGATGAAGTCCAGCACCAGGCTGATGCCCTCGGCGCGCAGCGCGGCGGCCAGCTCTTGCAGGTCGGCCATGCTGCCCAGGGCGGGGTTGACCTCGCGGTAGCTGCTGACGGCATAGCCACCGTCGCTGTTGCCGGCAGGGCATTTGAACAAGGGCATCAGGTGCAAATACGTCAGGCCCAGCTCTTTGAAGTAGGGAATCTGCTTCTGCACGCCTTTGAGGTTGCCCGCAAACAGGTCCACGTAGCACACGCCGCCCAGCATTTTTTGCGACTGGAACCAGCGGGGGTCTTTTTCGCGCTGCACGTCCAGCGCCTGCAGGTCGGCGGGGCGGGCGTTCCAGGCGTCAAAGGCGGTGGCCAGCAGGCTGGCCAGGAAGTCCAGAAAGTCGGCCCGCGCACCGTACAGCGGCGCCAGCTCGGCCAGCAGGGTGGGAAAGTGCGCCTCCAGCCGGGTGGCAAACGCCTTCCAGGCCTTGCGGGCCGCCTTGGCCTCGGGGCGCGCAGCCAGCTGGGTTTTGACGTGCTGGTGGGCGAGTTGGGTTTGGTGGGCAATAGTGAGCATGGAACGGCCTGAGTCGGGTGGATGCAGAGATGGGAAGCGCCATGGAGTTTACTTTCAAAGCGCTTTGAAGTACCCTGAATTGCAGCCCAAATGCCGCCAAGTCTGCACAGGGGAAACACCAGTAGGCCCGGTGTTTCCCTCCGTCTGCCGTCTCAGTCTGTCGCCGCGCGCATCAAAACTCCTGGGCCACCGGGCGCAGCAGGATTTCGTTCACATCCACCTCGGCGGGTTGCTCGATGGCGTAGACGATGGCGCGGGCCACCGAGTCGGCGGGAATTTGGTTGGCCTTGTAGAAAGCCTGCACTCCTGCGCTGCTGTCGGGGTCGGTGCTGCCCAGTTGCAGCTCGGACTCCACCGCGCCGGGCGACACGGTGGTGACACGGATGCCGTGGCCAGCCTCCACCCGCAGGCCTTCTGAAATGGCGCGCACCGCGAACTTGGTGGCGCTGTACACCGTGCCAATCGGCGTGAACACCTTGTGCCCGGCCACCGAGGCGATGTTGATGATGTGGCCGCTGCCCTGGGCCTGCATGCCGGGCAGCACGGCGGCGATGCCATACAGCACGCCCTTGATGTTCACGTCGATAGTGCGGTCCCACTCGGCCACTTTGACCTTGGACAGCGGCGACAGCGGCATCACGCCCGCGTTGTTGACCAGCACGTCGATACGCCCAAACGCCTGCACCGCTGCAGCGGCCAGCGCCTCCACCTGGGCATGCTGTGCTACGTCGGTGGCCACGGCGATGGCTTCGCCGCCCGCTTGGCGGATCTCGGCTACCAGGCTGTCGAGCCGGTCCAGGCGGCGGGCCGCCAGCACCAGTTTGGCACCGCGTGCGGCCAGGTGGCGGGCCGTAACTTCGCCCAGGCCGCTACTGGCACCGGTGATGACGACGACTTTACCGAGGATGTGGTTGGAGAGGTTTTGCACAGTGGTCTTTCAAGGAGTGGAGGAATGGCTGCCAGTGTCCAAAATCCAAGAATACCTGTATATGGAATAGTTGCGACTTTAGAATTCCATAAAACAGAATATTAAATCCCACCCATGAGCAACCGTCTTGAAACCCTGCGCGTGTTTTGCACTGCCGCCGATGCCCGCAACTTCCGCGACGCCGCGCTGCGCCTGGGCGTGTCGCCGCAGGTGGTGACCCGGGCCGTGCAGACGCTGGAGGACGAACTCGGCGAGCCACTGTTTTACCGCAGCACCCGTGGCGTGCAGCCCACCGCCTTTGGGCTGCAATTGGCGGCACAGGCCCGCAGCGCCGTGGGCGGGGTAGACGCACTGTTCCACCGCAGCGACCGCCGCACCCCCTCGCAACTCAGCGGCGTGGTGCGTGTGGCCGCACCGGGGTTTTTCCGAACCCTGCTGCCGCAGGCTCTGGCTCCGTTGCTGCGGGAGCACCCCGGCCTGGCGCTGGACCTGCGCCTGTCCGAAGTAGTGGCTGACGTGGTGGAGCAGCAGATCGACGTAGGCGTACGCATTGGTCCGCTGCGCGACAGTCGGTTCGTGGTGCGTCCGGTACGCAGCGTGCCGATGTGCGTGGTAGGCACACCCGCACTGCGCGACCGCAGCGGCAGCCCGGCCAGCCTGGAGGCTTTGTTCCAGCAGCCGCAAACCGCGTTTATCGACCGCAATTCGGGCCGTCCCTGGCCTTGGCTGTTCAGCGCGGGCCGCCAGATGGCCGTGGCCACGCCGGTGTTCACCACCGACGATGCCGATGCCGAATGCCAGGCCGTGCTGGCGGGCTTGGGCTGGGGCCAGTTGCTGCGCACCATGGTGCAAACCCATCTGGACAGTGGCACGCTAGTCGAAGTGCTGCCCGCCGAAGCCCCTATACCCTTGTCGATGTACGTCTACCGTACCCAGCGCAGCCCCGTGCCCGCTCGGGTTCGGAGGGTGTTTGATACGCTGGTGGTTGCGTTGGGTGAATCCAGTAACTACTCACCTCCCAATCACCGTTCGGGTTGAGCTTGTCGAAGCTTTTGCCGTTTAGCCGAGCCCTTCGACAGGCTCAGGTCGAACGGGGGAGACACAAAGGTGAGTGGTTATAAATTTTTCACATGAAAAAAGCCATTGGCGCATATAGAACCTGCGCAAACAGCTATGTTTTTAATAGTAGTCGCCCGGCTACCATAGGGCGATGTTGAATCCAAGCTCTACCCACTGGCCGCGCGTGATCGCCCTGTGGCTGTGCGGCGTTTGCGCGGCGATGCAGTTCGCCAAAATCTCGTTTTTGTTCAGCACCTTGCAAGCCCACTACGCCATCAGCGCAGCGCAGACCGGGCTGCTGCTGTCCACCGTGGGCATGGTCGGGCTGGTGCTGGGGGTGACGGTGGGGCTGCTGGCTCCGGCCATCGGCTACCGGCGCTTGCTGCTGGCGGGTCTGGCACTGGGCGCGGCCATGTCCTTGCTGCAGTCGCTGGCGCCGCCGTATGGCTGGTTTTGGCTGACGCGGGTGCTGGAGGGTGGGTCGCAGCTGGCGGTGGTGGTGGCTGCGCCCACGCTGATCGTGCAAAGCACCGCGCCGCAGCACCGCTCCATTGCCATGGGGCTGTGGAGCACGTTTGTCGGGGTGGCATTTGCCGTGACGGCGGCACTGGGCGGCTGGGTGGTGGGGCACTTCCAGTCCAGCGGCCTGCTGCGGGCCCATGCGGTGCTGATGGCCTTGGCCTGCGCTGCCGCGTTGCTGCTGGTGCGCCCCGACGGTGCCACGCAGCCCTGGCCCCGGCTGGCCGCGCTGCCCCGGTTGCACGCCCACATCTACACCCAGTGGGCCACGGTGCTGCCGGGGGCCTGCTTTTTCTTCTACACACTGATGTCGATGTCGCTGCTGACCTTTTTGCCGCAGCAGGCCGGGCCGGGTGTACTGTG
>CANFZJ010000007.1 GCA_947451445.1 Comamonadaceae bacterium | reverse complement strand
TACCACCCACGGCGGCGTGCAGCTGGGCGACACCATCACCGACGGCGCCAGCCTGCAGTTCACCGGCCTGCCCTTCTTCGCGCCCGAGCTGTTCATGACCGTGATCTTGAAGAACCCGCTGCGCACCAAACAGCTGCAGCAGGGCCTGGCCCAGCTGGGCGAAGAAGGTGCGATCCAGGTGTTCCGCCCCAGCGTCGGCGGCCCCATGCTGCTGGGTGCCGTGGGCCAGCTGCAGTTTGAAGTGGTGCAGCACCGCCTCAAGTCCGAATACGACGCCGACGTGCGGCTGGAAGGCTGCCAGTACACCGGCGCGCGCTGGATCACCGCCGACACCCCCGCCGAGCTGCGCGCCTTCACCGACGCGTATCCGATGCGCATGGCAAACGACGCCGCCGAGACCCTGGCCTACCTGTGCACCTCCCCCTACGACGTTCGGCTGGCCCAGGAGCGCTTTCCCAAAATCCACTTCCACCCGCTGCGCGAGCATGCCGGGCTGGCCTTGCAAAACGCGGGATGAGGCTCGGCCAAGAGTTCCTGCGCTTTGCCGTGGTCGGCGTGGTCGGCCTGGGGGTGGATTTGGCGGTGCTGTACGCCAGCGCCTGGCTGCTGGGCTGGTACGCAGCCCGCGTGCTGTCCTTCACCGCCGCGGCCAGCGCCACCTGGTGGTTGAACCGGCGCTACACCTTTCAGGCGGCAGCGGATGACACCTCGGTGTGGACCCAGTACAGCCGCTACATGGTCTCCATGCTGGGCGGCGCGGCGTTGAACTACGCGGCCTATGCGGCGGTGTTGCGCTGGAGTGAGCTACCCGGTAAAGCCGCCCTGGGCGTGGCAGCGGGCAGCCTGGCCGGGATGACGGCCAACTACCTCTCCGCTCGGTATTTGGTGTTCAAACGTCCGTCTTGACCGTTTCGACAGTTGCGTCGCACCCCACGCCCGCCGCAATCCAGCGCCGGGCCAGCCGCCCCAGCAGCGGCGCAGACCACCGCCAGCGCGGCCCCAGCACGGCCGCGGGCTGGCTGATCGCCCCGCACAGATAACGCCCCAGCGCATCGTCCCAACGCAGCGCCGCACAGGCCCCGGTGCGGCGGCCTGACAGCACGATCCCCAGCGGACACGGTGCCGACACACAACACACGCCACAGCCATTGCACACCGCCCCCAGCGCAGGCTTGGCCGGGGCGCGCGGGTGGACGTGGACAACTTGCCAATCGGAAGTGGAAGGCTGGGGCATGCGCTGGCGTGTTTACTATGGTTTTAATAGCTGCTCGTGCAGACGGAATATGCGCTGAAGGTCTAAAACACCACTGACTTTTTGTTTCTGGATAAATGAGGTGGGCCGGGGGTTGTCCCTCCCGGAATCACCGCCCGCAACACGCTGCAGGCACCTCGTCCCCCCCCCCATGTGCCGCACCGCACTTTCGGCTGCCATGCACTCTGCCTTCCTGATTGGAAGCATGTATGGGCATTGCGCCGTGTCCACGCCATAAGCAGATTGCAGCGCCCATCGCGCTTTTCGCAGCGCTTGTCGACAGTCGAGCGTGAGATAGTTTATGACAGTCAAATTTAACCGCACATCAGGAGACATTACGGTGCAAAAAGATAAAGTTCACCTCAAGATTGCCATCGCGGAACATCCGCACACCTCGGCGATCCGCAACGGCTCCATTCCCATCGAAGGCGTAGATGCAGAGTTCATCACCGTCCAACCGCAGATTGGTGCATTCCGCCGCATGGTCCGCGATGTCGAGTTCGATGTCTGCGAACTGGCCCCCACCACCTACATCATTGCCCGTGCCTACGGCGCCCCGTTTGTCGGCCTGCCTATCTTTGTGGTGCGCCGCTTCCACCACGGCGGCCTGCTGGTGCGCCCCGATGCGGGCATCAAAACGCCGAAGGATTTGGAAGGCAAGCAAGTCGGCGTGCGCGCCTACTCGGTCACCACCGGCGTGTGGACCCGCCAGGTCCTGATCGATGAATTCGGCCTGGACTCCTCCAAAGTCACCTGGGTGGTGGACGACGAAGAGCACGTCACGCAACTCAAACTGCCCGGCAACGTGATCCACGCCAAGGCCGGCACCTCCCTGGCCGACATGATGGCCAGTGGTGAGTTGGTCGCAGGCTTCGGTGCCGCTGCAGGCATTGGCCGCACCGGCGCGCCTACCGGCGGCTGGAAAGAAGTCGAAGCCGACTACCCCGACCTGTTCCCCAACGCCACGGAACTGGAGACCGAATACTTCGCCCGCACCGGCGTCTATCCGATGCACGGCACCATCGTCGTCAAAGACTCCGTACTTGCGGAGAACCCCTGGATCGCCAAATCCATCTTCAACGCCTTTGCCCAGGCGAAGAAGGAATGGTTAGAGCGCCTGGATGCCGGTACCGCCACCGCCGCCAGCGACAAAAAGTACTTGGAACTGCGCAAGATCGTCGGCCACGACCCGCTGCCTTACGGCCGGGAAGAAAACCGCAAGACGATTGAAACCCTGGAGGCCACCGCATTCAAGCAAGGCCTGACGCCGCGTCGCATGGCGATGCACGAGCTGTTTGTGGACCCCCAAGCCGTCTGATTCGAAAGACAAAAAAATGATCATTGATTGCCACGGCCACTTCACCACCGTCCCCGCCTCCTTCCGCGAATGGCGGGCCAAGCAAGTCGCCTCTGCGAACGACCCTGCCAATGCGCCAGCGCGCGCTGGTGCCCATGTGTCGGATGACGAGATCCGCGAGGGTGTCGGCAACGGCCAGCTGCGCCTGCAGCAAGAGCGCGGCAGCGACCTGACCCTGTTCTCGCCCATCGCGGGCCTGATGAGCCACCACCTGGGCAATGAGCGCACCAGCCTGGAGTGGGCCGAAGTATCGAACGACCTGGTGCGCCGCGTCTGCGATATCTACCCCGATAACTTCGTACCCGTCTGCCAGCTGCCCCAGTCGCCCACGGCACCGCCGAAAAACTCGATTCCTGAGCTGCGCCGCTGCATCGAAGAAATGGGTTTTGTGGGCTGCAACCTGAACCCCGACCCGACAGGCGGCTACTGGACCGGCACCCCCATGACCGACCGCGAGTGGTATCCGCTGTACGAGGCTTTGGTCGATCTGGACGTACCCGCCATGATCCACGTAGCAGCCTCGTGCAACCCCTGCTTTCACGGCACCGGGGCGCACTACCTGAATGCAGACACCTCGGTGTTCATGCAGCTGCTGCAAGGTGATCTGTTCAAAGACTTCCCCACACTGCGCTTTGTGATCCCCCACGGCGGTGGCGCAGTGCCCTACCACTGGGGCCGCTACCGGGGCATGTCGCTGGAAATGCGCGACCGCCCACTGGAAGGCTTGCTGGACAACATCTACTTCGATACCTGCGTCTACCACCAGCCTGGCGTCGAGCTGTTGACCAAAGTTGTGCCTACCAGCAATGTGCTGTTCGGCTCGGAGATGGTTGGCGCAGTGCGTGGCAGAGACCCCAAAAACGGGCAGTACTTCGACGATACCAAGCGCTATCTCGATGACTGCCCCGCATTGACCGATGCAGACCGGACGGCCATTTTTGAAGGCAATGCGCGCCGCGTATATCCCCGCCTGGATGCGCAGCTAAAGGCACAGGGCAAGTAAGCGCCGGAGACACACCAATGAACACCATCGACATTCACCCCCACATCATTTCGAACGACGAAAAGCGCTATCCGCCAGCGCCGTTGTTTGGCAAACGTTCCGATTGGTCGCAGGAGCGGCCAAGCACTGTCGAATCGCTGATTGCTGCGATGGACGCGGCGGGCGTTGCCAAGGCGGCGGTGGTCCATTCCTCGACCACCTATGGGTTTGACAATTCCTACGTTGTAGAGGGTTGCAACCAGTACCCCAACCGTCTGGTCGCCGTAGGTTCGGTCGATATGCTGGACGACAACGTCTGCGCCGTTGTGCGGGCTTGGGCCGACAAAGGGCTGGCAGGCTTGCGCATTTTTACCGGTGGCTCGACCAAGGACTTTGACCCCAGCGAACTGGATGATGCGCGCTCGTTCAAGGCCTGGGATTTATTGGGTGAACTGGGCTTGCCCATTTGCATCCAGACGGGCGCTATCGGACTACCGCAGGTGGCGATGCTGGCAAAGAAGTTTCCAAAGGTGAAGATCATTCTGGACCACTTGGGGCGTCCCGAGATTGCCGACGGCGCACCCTACGCCAATGCACAAAGCTTGTTTGACTTGGCACCGCTGGAAAACATCTACATGAAGCTCACACCGCGCATCTTTGGCGATGTGAAGAAAGAGAAAGCCAGCGCAGACACATTCTTCCCGCGCGTGGTCGAAGCCTTTGGTGCCAAGCGGATGGCCTGGGGGTCTAACTTTCCGACTTCACCGGGTTCTCTGTCGGACATTCTCGCGACCGCGCAAGCAGGTTTGGCGTGTCTGGGTGACGAAGACCGCGCATGGGTTTTTGGCAAGACTGCACAGCAGCTGTACCCAACCCTGGCCTGACCCCCAGCTTGGCGCGCCACCCAGGGACACCCTTGGGTGGTCGAAATATAAAAATGAGTTAACTAAAGAGACAACGTAAATGAATACGAATAATCCGGTCCCATCCGTGACAGCTGGACGCTGGGGCATCCTCGCACTGTTGACGCTCGGTCTGCTAATTTCCTTTGTAGATCGCACGAGTTTGTCTTCTGCGTTGGCAGACAAAGCCTTCATTAAAGAGTTTGCGCTCACCAGTGTGGACCGTGGCTGGCTCAACTCTGCATTTTTCTGGTCTTACGGCCTGATGCAAATGCCCATGGGCTGGGTGGTGGACCGCTACGGAGTGAAGTGGCCCTACGCAGTCTGCTTTTTCCTGTGGTGCATTGCGGCGACGCTCACCGGTGCCGTGTCCACACTTGCCGGTTTACTGGTCATGCGTTTGCTCATCGGTGCCACCGAGGCGGTGGTGATTCCGGCCAGCTACCGCTGGATAGCCAACAACTTACCCGAAAGCAATAAAGGCTTGGCTGCAGGCATTCTTTCGATGGGCGGCAAGTTTGGTCCGGCCATCGGCGCACCGATTGCAGCTTGGCTCATCGTCAGCCATTCCTGGCAGGTCATGTTCGTGGCTACGGGCCTGGTTGGCTTGGTTTGGCTGGGCCCTTGGCTGCTGTTGGCCAAGAACGATTTGCCAACCAAGGAAGAACTGGCGACGGCGAAGCGCAAGGCCTCTTCGGTATCTTTCAAGAGTCTGATGTCCAGCCCGGTGATCTGGGGCGCGATGGTCAACAACTTTTGCTATGGCTATTTCACCTTTTACTGCATGACCTGGATGCCCGCGTATCTGGTGGAGCAACATGGGTTGTCTCTTGGCAAGTCCGGGCTCTACACCTTCTTCAGTTTCGCGGGTATTGCCATCGTTGCGACCGTCGCAGGATGGGCTGCAGACCGGATCATTGCGCGTGGCGGCGAGCCTGTTTTTGTACGCAAATCGTTCATTGTGGCGGGCTTTGTGGGGGCGGGAACCATTCTGTTTGGTGTCTTCGCCCAGTCACTAGAGGCTGCGCTGTTCTGGAATGTGCTCTCGCTATCGCTGCTGGGTCTGACCACGGCGAACAACCTGGCCCTGTGCAAGCTGACCTTGATTCCCAAGCAAGCGATTGGTATGGCCACGGGCGTACAGCAGGTGGCCACCAGCCTGGCTGGCGGGGTATCGGCAAGCCTGTCGGGCTGGCTGCTGGAGACCAGCGGAAGCTACAACCTGCCCATGATGGTGATCTTCGTTTTCTTGGTGATCGGTGCGGTGAACACCATCGTTTTGCTCCGCCCCAAATGGTCACCCAAGGTCAGCGAAGCAGCGGCATAACTCGCTGCAATGTGCCGGGACACCGCGCTTGTTAAACGAATTTAGTTGTTGAGGAAAATATGGCAAAAATTGTATTTGGGATGGCGGTGCCCCACAGCGGCATGCTCGGTCAGGCCCCGGAAGATTGGCTGACCAATGGCGAGCGCGACCGCAATAACCCCGAGCTCTGGTTCCGCAACCGCACCTGGACCTACCCCGAGCTGGAGGCGCACCGGGGCGCTGCGTTCGAGAAATACCTGACGATTGAAGAGCGCACCGCACGCGCCGCACGCTGTCGCGTTGCGCTGGACGAAATGGCCGCAGCCTACCAGCGCGCCAACGTCGATGTGGCCATCATCCTGGGCAAAGACCAGCAAGAGATCTTTCCGAACTTCTCACCGTCCCTGGCCATCTACAGTGGCGCAGAAGTGCACAACGGCCCGCCACAGCGTCCGGTCTATGCGCCCGACCACCACGTCGTGCACAAGTGCCACCCCAAGCTGGCCACCTACCTGCTGGAGACTTTCCAGGCCAAGGGTTTCGACATGACCGACCTGTTCGCATGGCCCGAGAACGTGTGGATGGAGAAACAGATGAAGCAAAAGGCCGACTATCCCGTCGTGCCGCATGCCTACAGCTTCGTGTACCACCAGATCATGGGTGACAACCCACCACCGCACGTGCCGGTGCTGATGAATCTGTTCTACCCACCCACGCAGCCGTCGATGGCGCGCTGCATCGAGTTCGGCAGTGTGCTGCGTGATGCCATTCTGGGCTGGCCGGACGATGTGCGCGTGGCCATCATCGCCTCGGGCGGGCTGTCCCACTTCGTCAACGACGAGGAGTTCGACCAGGACATCCTGAAAAAGCTGGCCAGCTACGACTACGAGGGGCTATCTGCCATTCCCAACGGCTGGTTCCAGTCCGGTACGTCCGAGATCAAGATTTACTCCACCGTGATGAAGACCCTGGAGCACACCGGCGCGCAAATGACCTTGGTCGATTACGTGCCCTGCTGGCGCACGGCGGCAGGTACGGGCGAAGGCATGGGCTTCATGTACTGGAACGCGCCGACTGACCAGGCTTGACCTGGCCCCATTTGAACGAAAGAGAAATTAGCATGACCGATACCCGCCTGAACAGCATCATCCGCGCCTTTGAATCCGGCAAACCCGCCTTCTCCGCCTTTTGCAAGGTGGACAAACAGTCCGCCATCGACATGAGCGATGCCCCCTACGACGGCATCATCTTCGAGATGGAGCACAACCCCTATGACGTTGCGGCACTGGGTGATGCACTGCAGTACATGTTGAACCGCAAGCAGATCGCGACATCGGGCTCACTCGCCCCGGCGGTGACACCGATTGCCCGCATCCCGTCCAACGGGATTGAAATGAACCAGGCCTTCGCCAAGCAAGTGCTGGACCGTGGTGCCTATGGCGTGGTATGGCCGCATGTGGCCACGGTAGAGCAGGCGTATAACGCCGTGGCATCCTGCCGCTATGCCCGCCCCAAGAATGCGCCGCTGTATGAACCCAAGGGTGTGCGTGGTGACGGCCCGGCAACGGCCGCCCGCTACTGGGGTTTGAGCCAGGCGGACTACTACGCAAAGGCGGACGTCTGGCCGCTGGCACCACAGGGGGAAATCTTGGTTGGGCTGATGTGCGAAAGCACCCAAGCCATCGAAAACCTGGACGAAATTTTGTCGAACGTGCCCGGTATTGGCTTCATCTTGATTGGTGAGGGCGACTTGAGCCAAGAGCTGGGCCTGGCGCGCCAGTACGAGCACCCCGAGGTGCTGGACGCCATGCGCAAGATCGTCGAAACCTGCCACAAACACAAGGTAGTGGTCGGCAACCCGCACGTGACGGCAGGCAACTACGAGCGCTTGCTGAAAGAGGGCTACCGCTTCCTGATGTCGGCCCCGCAGCGCAGCTATGGCGTGATCGGCAAGGCCCGCGACATGGCGGGTTACTGACATGAACGGAGCGGAAAGCTTAGTCCAGACGCTGACGGAACAGGGCGTCGATATCTGCTTCGCCAACCCTGGCACCTCAGAAATGCACTTTCTGGCAGCGCTGGAAAACCCCAAAATGCGCAGCGTGCTGTGCCTGTTCGAGGGCGTCGCCACGGGTGCTGCGGACGGTTGGTATCGCATGAAAGATACGCCCGCCTCCACCCTGCTCCACCTGGGGCCAGGGCTGGCCAACGGACTGGCCAATATCCACAATGCCAAGCGTGCGTCGTCGGGCATGGTCAACATCATCGGCGAACACTCGGCCTCGCACCTCAAGTACGACCCGCCGCTGACCTCGGACATTGAAGGCCTGGCGCGCCCACTGAGCCATTGGGTACGCCGTGCAGAGTCGGCGAGTTCAATTGCCTGGGACACCGCCACGGCCGTCGCCAAGGCATCGGAGCATCCTGGCCAAATCGCCACCCTGGTGCTGCCGGGCGATACCTCGTGGCAAGAGGCGGGAACGCCAGTGGTTCCGCAGCGGGCACCCAGCGTGCGCAAAGCACCGAGCGCGGCGCGGATTGAGCATGTGGCGCAGGTACTGCGTTCGGGTGAACCCACGCTGATCATTCTGGCCAACAAAGCGACCCGTGGCGTGGCGCTGGAGCGGGCGGGCAAGTTGGCGGCAGCCACCGGTGCGCGGATCGCTTCGCAGTTCTTCACCGCGCGCATTGAGCGTGGCGCAGGGCGCGTGCCGATTGAACGCATCCCCTACGCCGTGCCACAGGCGATGGCTTTTCTGAAGGATTTCAAGCACATCATCACGGTGGAAACCGTGGAGCCGGTCGCCTTCTTCAGCTACCCGGACAAGCCCAGCCTGCTCAAGGCCGAGGGAACCTTGGTGCATCCGCTGGTCGAGGCAGATGAAGACAGTGCACTGGCGTTTGAGATGCTGTTGGACGCGCTGGGTGCAAAGTCGGTAGCGCCACTGCTACAGCCACGCGTGGAGACTGTAGTGCCCACCGGTGCGCTCAACCCGATCAGCATCGCCCGTGCGCTGGCAGCGGCCTTGCCGGAAAACTGCATTCTGGTAGACGAGTCGCTCACCACCGGGCGCGAGTCGATGGGATACACCATGGGCGCCTTGCCACACGACCTGATCAACAACATGGGCGGCTCCATTGGCTATTCGATGCCGGTGGCAACCGGTGCGGCGCTGGCCTGCCCGGACCGCCGCGTGTTCTGCATGGTGGGCGATGGCAGCGCCATGTACACCATCCAGTCGCTGTGGACGCAGGCACGCGAGAACCTGAACATCACGACCATCATCTTTGCCAACAACTGCTACGCCATCCTCAAGGCCGAATACGCCAACATGGGCGCAGGCACACCCGGTGCGCGTGCGATGTCCATGATCGACATCGACCGCCCGCGCATCGACTGGCTGGCCATGGCGAAAAGCATGGGCGTGCCGTCTGTAGCAGTCGATACAGCCGAGGCCTTCCACAAGGCGATGGTCGACTCAACCCGTGCATCAGGGCCGACCCTCATCGAGGTCCGTCTGTAAATTTATCCAGGAAAAATACACATGACTACCGCTGTAATGGAGGTGCCAACCCTGCGCACCAACCTGGCCGACTACGCCGTCACCAAAGCCATGAAAGACGGACGGGTTACGTCCGATATCGTCAAGCTCGACTTTTGCGGCCCCACCCCCGCACATAACGGGTTCAAGGCGATGGTGCGCGACAACGCCTTTGATGCGGGCGAGTTGGCCATCTTGACCTTTCTGCAGGCCAAGGCACTGGGCAAGCCCTATGTGATGCTGCCGATACCGGTGTCGGGCCGGTTCCAGCACCACTGCGCAGGCTTCAACATCGACTTTGGCCACATCAATCCCAAAGATATCGAAGGCAAGCGCGTCGGCGTTCGCACCTATTCGCAGACCACGGGGCTGTGGATTCGCGGCATCTTGCGCCACGAGTACGGTGTGGACCTCGACAAGGTCACCTGGATGACGCTGGGCGATGGGCATCTGGCCGAAATCAACGACCCCGAGAACTGCATCCGCTTGCCCAAGGGCGCGTCGATTCCACAAATGATGCTGGACGGCGAGTTGACTGCCGCACTGCTTGGCGAAGACATGCCCAAAGACCCACGTGTGCGCACCCTGGTGCCCGAGCCACAGGCCGCCGCCAAGGACTGGTTTGCACGCGAAGGGGTGGTGCCGATCAACCACATGTTCGTCGTACACCAGGACATCTCGAAGAACCGCCCCGACATCGCGCGCGAGCTGTACCGCATGGTCGTCGAAAGCCGTGCGCTGGCCGAAGGCGGTGTACCCGCCATCTTCCCGCCCATCGGATTAGAGGCGAACCGCAAAGGACTGCAGATGGCCATCGACTGGTCACTCGACCAGAAGCTCATCCCACGCCGCTTGTCGGTCGATGAGCTGTTTGACGATGTAACCGCCACTCTGGGCTGAGTGAGCGAGGCAGCCCGTCTCGCCCTACGAGACGCGGCTGCAGTGAAAAAACGAATCGAATCTTTCTCCACTTTGGGGTGGAGGAGTGACGTTGCACGTCTACAGCGGCTACACGTAGGCGTGGGGCGGATTGAAGAAGTAGGGGCCGAAAGGCCAAGCAACATCAAAACTGGAGGAGATATTTATGGTTAACAAGATCACTATTGGCATGTGTGCGGCACTGATGGGCACGACAGCTGCATGGGCCCAGGACGGTTCTGCGAATGCACCAAGTGCAGTCACCTTGTACGGCGTCATTGACCAAGCGGTCGAGCATGTCAGCAATGTGTCTTTGGGCAATGGCCAGACCGGTGGGGTGAACCGCATCACCGGCGGTGCAACAACGGCGGCCCGATGGGGACTGCGCGGCAGAGAGGATCTCGGCGGTGGCTTGGCCGCCTTGTTCACGTTGGAGTCCAGTTTTTCGGGCGATACCGGTGTCCTGGGCACAGCTGGGCGCTTATTTGGCCGGCAAGCCTATGTGGGGCTCAAAGGGGGTTGGGGCGAGGTGGATCTAGGCCGCCTGTACACCATGCGCTACTACTCGCTGCTGGATTCCGATATGTTCGGCGGCGGTGGGCATGGCCTCGGTACGCTGGACCCCGGCATTCCTGCGGCCCGTGCCGACAACTCCATCTCTTACCGCAACACCACGGGCCCCTTCAGCTACGGCGTGCACCTGAGTCTGGGGCGTGATTCCGTCACCACCTCACCAGGCACGAATTGCCCGGGTGAGGCAAGCGATTCAAAGCAATGTCGGCAGTGGTCGGTCATGGCCAAATACGACGGTGGCAGCTGGGGTGTTGTTAGCTCCTATGACAAGATGTATGGCGGAACCACGGCCACTACGGCGGGCCTGACAACGCCGGACCGCTCGGACGTTCGCTCTACGATAAATGGCTACATGAAGTTGGGCGAGAACCGGGTCGGCATGGGCTGGCTGAAACGCAACAACGAGGGCTCCACCACCACCCCGAAAAGTGACCTGTACTGGATCGTCGGGGTAGTGCCTGTGACCGGGGCTTTGGTTGTTGACGGCATGTTGTCAGAACTCAAGTACGAAAACTCAGCCAACAAAGCGGTAATGGTGTCGTTGCGGGGTACGTACTCGCTATCGAAGCGCACTGCGCTGTTTGTGTCCGGGGTTCACCTCAAGAACAGCGGGGCGAGCGCGATTTCTGCCAGCACGGCCCAGTCTGGCAGCGCGCCCTTGGCAGGCCAGTCGCAGAACGCTATCCAGACGGGCATCCGGCATTCGTTCTGATCCCCGGTGGGCGGCCCGCGTGCCGCCCATTTGCGTTGCCTGCACGGCATCTTCCGATGCAAGAAAGGCTCCAAACGCAGATGACTTCTTCCTGCGTTGGTATGCACCTGCCCAGCATTTCCGAGGGTGGGTGCAGCCATCAGGCTGCACCACCTTTCAGCAAGCCCCAGGCCCCGGAGCGCATGCGCGCATCCAGACAGGGCCACTCGGACTGCCGCAGGTGAAAGCCCTGAGACCTTGAACAAACCGGAGATATTTCTTGAAACTTAATAACCTGCCTATTGGCGTCCGTCTCGGGGGAGGTTTTTTAATCATTCTGGCTTTATTGGCCATGATGATGCTGACCGGCGTATTGAGCCTGGGGCAGGCCGCCGGGGCAACCCGCGAGATGATGGCCACGCCCCTGGCTAAAGAGCGCTTGGCCGACGAATGGCTGCGCAACGTGTCTGTGGGGGTCAAGCGCTTGACGGCTATCGTCAAAAGCAGCGACACCAGCCTGGAGACTTATTTCGCTGATGAACTCAAAGTCGCCATCGTGCGGGGCACTGACATCACCAAGGCACTGGACGCCTTGCCGATGGACGGTACAGAAAAGAAATTACGAACCGACATTGAGGATGCCCGCAAGGCTTATGCAGCGGCTCGGGACGCCGTTCGCAAAGCCAAGAAGAGCGGTGAAATCGACGAAGCCAACCGTATTCTGGAAACACAGTTTTCGCCCACGGCCACCGTGTATATCGAGCGGATGCAGCTCTTTTTGAACTTCCAGCGTGAAACCATGGACGCGGTGGCACGGACCATTGATGCCGATTCCGCCCAGGCCCAAATCCGCATCACCGTGCTGGGCTTGCTGGCTTTGCTGGCGGGAAGCGTCTTCGCCTGGCTCTTGACCCGCTCCATCACCCAGCCCATCGCCATGGCATCGGACCTCGCCGACGCGGTGGCACAAGGCGACCTGTCGCAGAACATCCAAGTCAATGGCAAAGACGAAATCGCCCACCTCATGCGTGCGCTGGTCACCATGAATGCCAGCTTGAGCCATGTGGTCGGACAGGTGCAACAGGCCGCCGACAGCATCCAGGTGGCCAGTGACGAGGTGGCTACCGGTAACCAGGACCTCAGCCACCGCACGGAACAAACTGCCGCCAACCTACAGCAGGCGGCCAGCGCCATGGAAGAGTTGACGGGTACGGTCAGCCAGTCGGCAGCGTCGGCACAACAGGCCAACCAGCTGGCGTCCAGTGCCGCCGAGGTAGCGGCACGCGGCGGCGCCGTGGTGTCCCAGGTGGTGACCACCATGCAGGACATCAACGCCAGCTCCAAAAAGATCTCCGACATCATCAGTGTCATCGACGGCATTGCGTTTCAGACCAACATCCTGGCGCTCAATGCGGCGGTGGAGGCGGCCCGTGCCGGTGAGCAGGGGCGCGGTTTTGCGGTGGTCGCCAGCGAGGTACGCAACTTGGCGAGCCGCTCGGCGGACGCGGCCAAAGAGATCAAGGCGCTGATTGGGGCCAGCGTGGCCCGGGTGGATGCGGGCTCACGCTTGGTGGACGATGCGGGCCACACCATGGAGGAGATCGTGGGCAGCGTCAAGCGGGTGTCCGACATCATTGGTGAAATCACGGCGGCAGCAGCCGCACAAAGCGATGGCATTGGCCAGGTCAACCATTCGGTGGTCGAGCTGGACCAGATGACGCAGCAAAACGCGGCCTTGGTCGAGCAGTCTGCGGCGGCCGCCGAAAGCCTGCGCGCGCAAGCCCAACGCCTGGCCCAGTTGGTGGAAACGTTCAAGCTGCAACCCGGCGCAGGCCGCACGTTGCTGGCTACATCTGCGCCGCGCACCGCGCTGGCCCGGGTGCCCAGGGGACGTTGATGCCGCTGCGCCGTTACCTGCTCGGGGCGGTACTCTGCTGCACCGCTGCCGCTGCATTCGCCCAGAATGCCGCAGGCCCCTTGACCATCGTCGTGCCCTACCTTGCGGGCGGCGCGCTGGATACTGCCGCCCACATCGTGGCCGACGCGACCCAGGCCCAGCTAGGCACGATCACCCTACTGAACAAACCGGGCGCAGGCGGCAGCGTAGGGGCCGAACTGGTTGCCAAAGCCGCCAAAGGCAGCAACATGCTGGTGCTGGGCTCCGTAGGCACCCATGCGACGAACCCCTGGCTGTACAAAAACTTTCCCTACGACCCGGTCAAAGACTTCAAGCCCATCATCCTGGTGGGGCGGGCCCCCTCCGTACTGCTCATGAATGCAGAACAAGCCCGGCACCTGAACATCAACACCACGACCGACCTGGTGGCCTACCTCAAGAAGCACGCGCAGCCACTGCAGTACGGCGCGGGCGGCAAAGGCAGCATCAGCCACATCGCCGCTGAAATGTTCAAGCTATTGACCAACACCAAGCTGTCGTACACCCAGTTTGAAAGCATAGGCTCGGGCGAGGCACTCCAGGCGCTGCAAGCCAATGCACTGACCTTGGTGTTCGACAACCTGGCATCGGCGCTGGCGCTGGTCAAGTCAGGCAAGCTCAAAGCACTGGGCGTGACTTCGCTCGGTCGCAATGAAGAACTGCCCAACGTACCCAGCATCAACGAAGAAGTGCCGGGCTTCCATGTGGTGACCTGGTTCGGCCTGTTCGCACCGGCATCGCTGCCGGATGCCGACGCGCAAAGATACGCGGCAGCCTTTGCCAAGGGCATGCAGTCACCCGTTGCCAAAGAGCGGTTCAGGCAAATAGGCGTCACGCCAGAAGAGATGGGCCTGGATGGGTTTGGCCGGTTTCAACAGTCGGAACTGCGCAAGTACGGATTTCTGATCAAAACCACAAAAATCAAAATAGATTGACCCTCCGCGACCCGCCATCCCCACGGCGAGGCCGGTCGCGCGTCCGTACAAAAATATATGCCAAATATGCCTCTAGCGCATATTAAACCTGCGCAAGCAGCTACATTTTAAATAGCAAACCTCGTATGTCCCAGCCCTCGCTCTTCGTCCACCGGGCCTTCCTCCGCCTCTGGGTAGCCCGCATCTTCGGCACGCTGGGCACCCAGATGCTGATGCTGGCCGTGGGCTGGCAGATGTACGACATGACCGGCAGCGCCTGGGACCTGGGCCTGGTCGGGCTGCTGCAGTTTTTGCCCGCCCTGCTGCTGGCGCTGCTGGCCGGGCATGTGGCCGACCGGGTCCACCGGGGCCGCATCGTGGCGGCGTGCATGGGGCTGCAGGCGGTGGTGGCGGTGCTGTTGCTGTGGGTCACGCACCAGCACGGGGTGAGCCGCGAATGGCTGTTGTTTGTGTCGCTGCTGCTGGGCACGGCGCGCGCCTTCCAGATGCCCGCGCAGCAGGCGCTGACGCCGTTGCTGGTGCCTGCGGCCCTGCTGCCACGCGCCATGGCCCTCAGCTCGGCGGGCAACCAGGCGGCCACCATTGGCGGCCCGGCGCTGGGCGGGGCGATCTTTCTGGCCGGGGCCAGCGCGGTGTACGCCAGCGGCGTGCTGCTGTTTGGCGTCAGCGTGCTGCTACTGGCCGGTGTGCGCTACGACCACGTGCCGCCGCCGCGGGAGCCGATGACCGTGCGCAGCGTGCTGGCCGGGGTGGACTTCATCTGGAACAACAAGCCCATTCTGGGTGCCGTGTCGCTGGACCTGTTTGCGGTGCTGCTGGGCGGGGCCACGGCCTTGCTGCCGATGTTTGCCAAAGACATTCTGCACACCGGCCCCACCGGCCTGGGCCTGCTGCGCGCCGCGCCTGCGGTGGGTGCGCTGCTGATGTCGATAGCGCTGGCGCGCTGGCCGCTGCAGCGCCGGGTGGGCCGCACGCTGCTGCTGGCGGTGGCGGTGTACGGCCTGTGCATGGTGGTTTTTGGCGCCTCGACCAGCGTGGTGCTGTCGCTGGTGGTGCTGGCTATTTCCGGCGGCGCCGACATGGTGAGTGTGGTGATCCGCCAAAGCCTGGTGCAGCTGGAAACGCCGGACGCCATGCGCGGGCGGGTCAGCGCCGTGAATTCGGTGTTCATCGGCGCGTCCAACCAGCTGGGCGAGTTTGAGTCCGGCGCCAGCGCCGCGCTGCTGGGGCCGGTGGGCTCGGTGCTGCTGGGCGGGCTGGGTACTTTGCTGGTGGCGGCCCTGTGGCTGCGGATTTTCCCGGGGCTGGCACGGCGGGACACGCTGCGGTAAATTAGTAGCAAAAAAAGACTGCTAGCGCATATGTAATAAGCGCTAGCAGCTATTATTTCAGGAGCATATGCACGCCACTCCTGGTGTTCAGCTGCGTACCTGCTCACCGTCACGGACGCGCCACAGGCCCAACGGGTTGGCATCCTGCAAGGCGGTGGGCAGCAAATACGCGGGCATGTCCTGGTAGCAGACGGGGCGCAGAAAGCGGTCGATGGCGGCCGCGCCCACGGAGGTGCTGCGGCTGTCCGACGTGGCAGGAAAGGGGCCTCCGTGCACCATCGCGTGCGACACCTCTACGCCGGTCGGATAGCCATTGGCCAAAATGCGCCCCACCTTGCGCTCCAGCGTCGGCAGCAGCTTGCGCGCGGTGTCGCGGTCGTTTTCGGTGAGGAACAGCGTGGCCGTCAACTGACCACCGAGGTGCTCGGCAATCTGCTTGAACTCGGCCGCAGTGCGGCAACTGATGACCAACGCGCTGGCACCGAAGTTTTCTTCTTCCAGGGCTGGATTGGCGAGAAATGTGCGCGCATCCGTTTTGAATAGTGCCGCCTGGCAACCCGAGGCACTGCCACCGCTCTGCCCGCGTGCCAGCAACTGCACGCCCGGCGCGGCTGTGAGTCGCTCTACGCCTGCATTGAACGCGGAATGGATGCCGGGTGTCAGCATGGTGCTGGCCGACTTTGCCTGCAAAGCGTTGGCTGCGACCGCACAGAACTTATCCAAGGCCGGGCCTTCCTGGGCCATCACCAAGCCAGGGTTGGTACAGAACTGGCCTGCCCCCAGCGTCAGGGAATCAACGAAGCCCGTGGCAATCTCTTCGGCGCGTTGCGCCAGGGCGTCCGCCAGCAGAAATACCGGGTTGATGCTGCTCATTTCGGCGTACACCGGAATCGGCTCGTCGCGTTGCCATGCTGCCTGCGCCAGCGCCATGCCGCCCTGGCGTGAGCCCGTAAAACCGACCGCCTTGATGGCGGGATGACCCACCAACGCCTGGCCAACCGTTCTGCCGTCGCCAAACAGCAGCGAGAAAACACCTTCAGGCAGACCGCAACTGGCCACCGCAGCCTGCACCGCCTTGCCCACCAGCTCCGACGTGCCGGGGTGGGCACTGTGGGCCTTGACCACAACCGGGCAACCCGCAGCCAGTGCAGATGCGGTATCGCCACCCGCCACCGAAAACGCCAGCGGGAAATTGCTGGCACCGAAAACCGCCACCGGCCCCAGGCCGATCTTGCGCAAGCGAAGATCAGCGCGCGGCGGTGTCCGGTTGGGCAGCGCCGCATCGAGCGTCGCATCTATCCAGCGGCCGTCGCGCACCACTTTGGCAAACAAACGCAATTGGCCCACCGTACGGCCGCGCTCACCTTCGAGCCGTGCTTGCGGGAGCCCCGTCTCCAGCATGGCACGCTCGATCAAGGCCGGGCCGACATCGATGATGTTCTGCGCGATCTGCTCCAGAAACTGTGCCCGCTGCTCAAGCCCAGACTCCCGGTAACCGTCAAATGCCTGCTGGGCAAGCGTGCATGCCCGCTCCACATCGGCAACGCCACCGGAGCCGAAGGCCGGTTCGATCTCACGCCCGCTGGCCGGATCCATGCTGCGAAACGAGGCGGCACTCCCGTGCACAGCAGCCTGGCCGATCAGCATGTCGCCGTTGATACTGGTGTTCAAAATATTCTCCTGTAGGTGGTTTGAAGTTTTCCGCCATCCGGGGCAAAGCCCGTGGGCAACCGGAAACTATCGCACGCGTACCCGCCCAAAACCACTGCAACAACAAGGGCAGGCCCTGCAATCTGCTTATAGCGGCAAGCCTACAATCGGCGCACGATTAGCCGTGTGCAGGGAGACTTCGCTGACCGGCGAAATACCGGCCCGCGATGAAGAGGAGCAAGCTTGAAGGACATCATCGGTGCAGGTGCAGACGACGCCCCCGAAACGGGAGGCACGGACGATGCGGACAAAGGCCTGCCGCTACCACTCAAGGCACTTCGCTCCGCTGTCGCTGTGGCGGCCCATGGCAGCGCGGGGCGTGCCGCAGCCACCACCAACAAGTCCCCCACTACCGTCACGCGCGACATCCAGGTCTTGGAGGCGGCGCTCGGTTTACCGCTGTTTGAACGCCGTACGCGGGGCATGGTGCCCACCGCGGCAGGCCGCGTCGTCGTAGCACGGGCAACGCGCGCTTTCGACCAGCTCGAACAAGGCGCCCGAGAAGCACGCCACAGCGCAGCCCCTACCGACCCAGCGCGCGACACCCGGCTGGCCCGGCTGGTCAGCGCCCGCTTGCTGTTTGTTTTGATTGCGGTTGCAGAAACCGGCAGCGAAGGGCGCGCTGCCGAACGTTTGAACCTGTCGCAACCGGCGGTCAGCCAGGCCATTCGGGACATCGAACACCTCGCCAGCGCACAGCTGGTGGAGCGCACCTCGCGCGGCGTCGTCCTCACCGAGTCGGGCGAACTGCTGCTGCGCCGCATCAAGCTCGCACTCACCGAGCTGCGGGTTGCTGAAGAAGAAGTCGCCAGCATGCAAGGCTTTTTACGTGGGCGCGTCACCATCGCCTCGCTGCCCTTTTCGAGCGTCGAGTTGGTGCCCCACGCGGTGACCAAATTCCTGAGCCTGCACCCAGAGCTCAAAGTCACCATCGTGGACGGCACCTACGACTCACTGATGTCCCAGCTACGCAGCGCCGATGTGGACATGATCGTCGGCACCCTGCGCGCGTCGGTCTTCAACGACATTGCGCAAGAGTCACTGTTCGACGACACCCTGTCCGTCGTCTGCCGCGTCGATCACCCTTATGCCAAGATGGCCCCCGTCGAACTGGGTGATGTCGTTCGTGGGCCGTGGGTAGTGCCCTTGGCCGATACGGTGACACGCTTCTCATTCGAAGAAGCATTTCGCACCGCGAATATCGCGATACCGTCGATCCACCTGGAGGTGCACAACCCGATCGTCGTGCGCTCCATACTGCTCAAGAGCGACCACCTGGCGTTGCTCTCCCCCCTGCAGGTTCGCTCCGAAATGGCTGCCGGGCAACTGACGGTACTGCCCATCACGTTGCAGGGAACGCAGCGCACGATTGGGCTCACGATGCGGGGCGATGATGCCCCTTCGCCCGCCATGAAAGCCTTGCTGCACGAGCTGCGCATGGCCGCCAAAGAGTTGACGTAATTCGTCTCAGCGCGGGCACCACGCCATTGCGTTTGGCCGTGCGTTCCCGCACGAATCGCCCGGAATATAAGTAGATTGCAAGGCTCATGCTGCGAATTGCAGCGGTAGCCGCCTGCCGCAAATGGAACAATTCGGCCATCGCTCACCAAAGCAGCGCTATGTTTTTTCTCGATGCATTCAGACCAGCTGGCGCGATGCTGAAATTGTGAAGAACTTAATAAAAATGCAGGAGACAACCATGGATAGAAGACGATTTCTGGGCGGCTTGACCGCCGGCGCTTTGCTGGCGCAATCGGCATGCACCGTACTGCCGCAGGCGCCTCGCAAAGAAACCTTGCTGCTCAACCGGATCGGCCCCACGGCATCGCAGATTTACATTGCCAACGCAGATGGCACCAACGAGCGCAAGCTGATTGACAGCGGCACGCTGGACTACAACGCATCTTTCTCGGCAGATGGCCAGTGGATCGTGTTCACCTCTGAGCGCGATGGTTTGGGCAACTCCAACATCTACCGCGCCCGCGCTGACGGCAGCCAGGTCGAACGCCTGACCGACTCCCCCGCCGTAGAAGATGCAGCGGTGATTTCGCCCGATGGCAGCAAGGTCGCCTTCGTCAGTACCCGCGATGGCTTTTTGGCCAATATCTGGGTGATGGACCTGCAGACCCGCACGTTGCGCAACCTGACCGGCGTCAAGGGAGTGCAAGGGCCTGTGGACCTGCCCAACGGGTTCTTTCGCCCCTCTTGGTCACCGGACAGCCAATGGCTGGCGTTTTCGTCGGAACGCAATACCGAATGGAAAGGCCACCACGATGGCGCTGGCTGGGAGCACACCCAGGAGCTGAGCATCTACATCATCCGCGCCGATGGCACGGGCTTCCGCCAGGTGGCGACCCGCCCTGACTACTGCCAGGGATCGCCCAAATGGTCGCTCGATGGCAAGCGCATCGTGTTCTATGAAACCCTGTCTGAGTACACCTACTGGGTGTTGCGCCCCGACTTGCTGCTGAAAATCGACGCGCAGATCATCTCGGTGGACGTGGCGACCGGCGCGCGCATCGAACACACCAGCGGCCCGGGCATGAAGGTGGGCCCGCAGTATCTGTCCAACGATGAAATCGTCTACCGCCGCAAGGGTGGCCCCGCTACGGGCCTGTACTCCACAGTCGCGGGCAAGGCGGTGGTGAAGATTGACCGGCTGCGCACACCGTCCTGGTCGGCAGATGGCAAGCAGGTGATTTATGAAAAATTCACCTGGGGCGGCTGGAAGCAAAACCAACCCCTGTACAGCTGGGATGCCACCCGCGAATACCGCTACACCGACGTGTGGCCCGCCATGGCGAAGGACGGCATGATGGTGCTCACCGCCAAGGGGGACAACTCCTCGGTGGACACCATGAAACCCGATGGCACCGAGCGCAAACGCATTTATGACGTAGCCACCAGCAACCTGGACCAAGGGCTCGTGAAACGCGGCCTGGCCGGTGCGTTCTACCCCGTGTGGTCACCCGATGGTGAGTGGGTGGTATTCGGCCTGGGCACTTGGTTTACGGAGCGGGACAAGGCCCCTGGTGCCAAGCTGATGCGGGTGCGCCGCGATGGCACGGGCCTGGAAACGCTGACCGACGACTCCATCTTCAACGCCGGTTTTCCGAGCTATTCGGCAGACGGCAAGGAGATCGCCTTCCGCGCCATGGGGCAAGACCCGAAGGCCAAGGACCAGCAGGGCATTCGCATCCTGAATCTGGCAACCCGCAAGGTGCGTGTCTTGACCAACGACTACGACAACCTGCCACTGTGGTCGCCGGACGGCAGCCGCATCATGCTGACGCGGGGCATCAAAGAGGGCGGCAGCAAGTGGGCCAACTTCGACATCGTCACCGTTCGCCCCGATGGCACGGATGTACGCCGCCTCACCACCTCCAAGGCCAGCGATGGCCATGCGGTGTGGACCCATGACGGCAAGCAGATTCTGTGGAACAGCGCGATAGCCGGCTACCGTGACGAAGCCTGTTTGTATGACCAGACCTTTCAGCCCTACGGCCAGCTGTTCATCATGGATGCCGATGGCAGCAACAAGCGCCAGATCACGGACAGCATTTGGGAAGACTCCACTCCGCAGTACGTTCCGTCGGCCAAGTAGCCACGGTGTATGTCAGACAGGACGGGCGCAACCGTTTTTATAGCTGTGCGCCCAGCGTGTTCCGCTCACAACCAAAAGGAGCTTCCCAATGCAAAAGCTGCAAATAGGCCTGGTGCTGTGCCTGGGCATGCTGCATGGCTGCGCCATCCATACCGCGCAGTCATGTTCGGCCACAAGCTGCGACAGCGAGTTGGTCTACATTGGCACCGGCCCGCCGTTTGCCACGGGAACACCCGCACCGGTCCGGGAGCATGGCATTTATGCGGCACGCCTGGACCCGCGCACCGGACATCTCAGCCCCCTCGGTTGGGTGGCCAAAATCGACGGTGCCGCGTGGCTGACCAGCCACCCCACCCAGCCCGTTCTCTACAGTGTGGGGCTGACGGGCAACGACAAAAAGGCCGAGTCAACGCTCTACAGCTTTGCCGTGGATCCGGCAAGCGGGCAACTGCGTGAGCTGAACCGCACGGGTGCGGGCGGCACCGATGCCACGCACATGGACCTGGACGCGGCATCGATGACGCTGTTTTCGGCGAACCACAACAGCGGCGATGTCAGTGCCTTGCCCGTGCTGGCAGACGGCCAGTTGGGCTCGGTGGTGTCGCTGCAGAAAGGCTCCGGTACCGGGCCACACCCCCGCCAGAACCGGCCACAGACCCACGCCGTCGCTATCGACCCATCACACCGTTACGTGGTGGCTACCGACTTTGGCGCCGACAAACTCTATGTCTACCGCTTCGATCCGGCCACCCGCGCACTCACCCCGGCAGACAAGGCCTTTGAAGCATTGCCTGCGGGTTCGGGGCCGCGCCACCTGGCGTTCCATCCCGGTGGAGGCTTTATGTACGTGAATAGCGAGCTGACTGGCGACCTGCGCGCATACAGCTGGGATGCCAGCAAGGGCGCGCTGCAGCTAGTGCAGTCCTTGTCGCCCTATCCGGCGGCTTATATCGGCGCAAAAAGTGCCGCAGAAATTCTGGTGTCCCGTGACGGACGCTTCGTGTACGTGTCGCTGCGCGGTGGTTTGAACAGCATCATCGCGTATGCGATAGATGCCAACAAAGGCACGCTCACGGAGATTCAACGGCTGCCGTCGGGTGGCAAAACACCGTGGAGCATGGGCCTCGACCTTACCGGTCGCTGGTTGCTCGTCGCCAACCAGGGTGCCGATGCAGTAGCCGTATTTAACGTGGATATGGCCACTGGCAGGCTCAACGCCACCACCGAAACCCTCGAAGTTCCGGACCCGTTGACCGTCGCGTTCATCCCTCACTGACACCGACACAAGCGCGCCGTACGCATCGGCGCCCCCCCCCCGAAATCCTGCGCGCTGGCTCCCCCAGTGCGCCCCGCCGTGCCCGGCGAGGTGTGTAGCACCCCGCCACAACCACAACCTTTTGCACACAAACCCAAAGGAGACAAACCATGAAAAAAACCCACTACCGCACGTTGGCCACTGCACTGATCGGGGCTAGCGCCTTGGCTGCGCAAGCCCAAACCGCCATTTCCGGCTCCAACATTACCCTCAAAGGCGTCATAGACGTCGCCGTAGAAACCGTCTCCAACGTCAATGGCGTGGGTCGCATCAACCGCATACCGAGCAACGTCGGCATGATGCCATCCAGCTTTGGAATCATCGGTTCAGAAGACCTGGGCAGCGGACTCACGGCCCTGTTCAACCTGGAAGGCGGTTTTGCGCCCGACACCGGCGCCTCCGGCCAGGGCGGGCGTCTGTTTGGCCGCCAGGCCAACGTAGGTCTGAACGGCCCCTGGGGCCGCGTGCTGCTGGGGCGCAACCAGTCCTCTTTTTACTGGTCGATCTGGGACTCGGACGTGATGGGCCCAGCGCTCTACGCGATTGGCTCGCTGGACCCCTACATCCCCAACTCCCGCGCCGACAACTCGATTGCCTACCGTGGCACCTTCAGCGGCCTGACCGTGGCCGCCGAATACAGCCTGGGCCGTGACACCGTGAATGCGGGCCCCAGCCCAGCAGGCACCAACTGCGCCGGTGAAAGCGGCAGCGACGCCCAAGCCTGCCGCCAATGGTCGGCCACCGCCAAGTACGACACCGCTGACTGGGGTGCTGTGGCCACGTACGACAGCCAGCATGGCCGCACCCTGACCAGCGCCACCGACTCCGTTTTCGGCGGCCTGACCAGCAGCAGCAAAACCGACAACCGCCTTTTGCTGGCCGGATACGTCAAGTGGGCCGGTGCCAAGATCGGCGGGGGCGTCATCCACCGCAACAACGATGGCAGCACCACCAAACCGCACAGCGACCAGTGGTACGTAGGCGCAGCCTACCCGCTGACGCCCCAGTTGACGCTGACAGGCCTGGTGACCACCATGCGCTACAAAGACATTAGCGACTACAACGCCACCCTCCTGTCGGCGCAGCTGGTCTACAACCTGTCCAAGCGCACGGCGGTCTACACCCAGGTCGGTTACATCCGCAACGACAAACTGCAGAACTTCTCCGTCAGCGGTGGTGGGGCCTCGGGCAGCAGCAACCCGGCTGCAGGCGGATCGCAAAATGGTTTAAGTGCCGGCATTCGCCACTTCTTCTAATCTGCAAACCAGGCGTCTGGGTAGCAGACGGAGACAGAAAGTGTGGCCCCCGCCACACTTTCTCCGCTGCTGAAACCTAGTTGCCCGCACCTCAATTGCTATTTATTTAATAGCTGCCACCGCACATTCCACCTGCGCCAGTGGCCTAAAACACCCTTAAACCACAAAACTCCCCCGCAGCGTCTGGTACAGCGCGCCAAAGCGCTGGTAGCGGGCTTGCGCAACATCGGTTTGCGCCACGGGGTCGAAGCGCTGGGCCACGGGCGGACTGAGGCACACGCTGGCCTCGCTGCCGCCGTCGGCCAGCCAGGCGAGACGCGCTGCGCCCAAGGCGCCGCCAGTGGCGCCGCCCTCTTGCGTGACCAGCGGCACGCCCAGGGTGTTGGCCAGTTCTTGCGACCACCAGGCGCTGCGGGCTCCGCCGCCGACGACCGACAGGGCCTGGATCGGCTGGTCGGTAGCCAGGGTGCGCCAGCCGTCACACAGGCCAAAGTTGACGCCTTCGACCACGGCGTAGGCCATCGCGGCGGCGTCATGGCTGTGGGTCAGCCCGAACAAAACACCTTGCGCCTGCGGGTTGTTGTGCGGCGAGCGTTCGCCCGACAGGTAGGGCAAGAACAGCGGCGCGTTGGCACGGGCGCTGGGCGACACCTGGGCGGCAGCGGCCAGCAACGCCGCTTCGTTATCAAACTTGAGCAGCTTGGTCGCCCAGCTGACGGCGCTGGCGGCAGACAGCATCACCGACATCTGGTGCCAGCGGTTGGGCAGCGCATGGCAAAACGCGTGGACGGCCTGGGCCGGGTTCGGGCGGAAGCTGTCAGTGGCCAAAAACACCACGCCGGAGGTGCCCAATGACACAAAGCCCTGGCCCGGCGACACCACGCCCATGCCCACGGCGCTGGCCGCGTTGTCGCCACCACCACCCGCTACCGGCAGACCCGGGCGCAGGCCCCAGCGGACGGCAATGCTGGCCGACAAACCGGCGGAGAGTTCGCTGCCTTCGACCACGCGGGGCATGTAGGACGCATCCAGTCCGCAGGCCGCCAGCAGCTTGGGCGACCAGGCGCGCGCGCCCACATCCAGCCACAGCGTTCCGGAGGCATCGGAGCAGTCGGTCACGGCCTCGCCGGTCAGCAGCAGGCGCAGATAGTCTTTGGGCAGCAGCACACGGGCGGTTTTTTGGAAGATGGTGGGCTCGTTTTCGCGCAGCCACCACAGCTTGGGGGCGGTGAAGCCGGGCATGGCCAGGTTGCCGGTGATCTGCGCCAAGCCGGGCACGGCCTGGGTCAGCGCCTCGCAGGCCGCACCGCTGCGGCCGTCGTTCCACAAAATGGCGGGGCGCAGCACCTGGTCTTGCCCGTCGAGCAGCACCGCGCCGTGCATTTGGCCGGACAGGCCGATGGCGCGCACCGCCGTTAAATCGGCGCGGTGGCTGGCGGCCAGCTGGTCCAGCACCGACTCCAGCGCCCGCCACCAGCTGTGCGGGTCTTGCTCAGACCACATCGGGTGCGGCTGCTGCACGGTCAGCGGCGCGTGGGCCACGGCGACGACACGGTGGTCGTCGGCCAGCAGCAGGGCTTTGAGTTCGGAGGTGCCTAAATCGAGTCCGAGGTACATGGGGTTGCCTTATGGGGTAGGTACGGTGGACGGGTAGTCACTGTACTTAGTTTTAAAGAAAAACTAAGTCTAGCGCATATTCCATCTGCACAAGTAGCTATGTTTTATATAGCAAAGCACCTTGCCCCGAAAGTATCGGAACATGAAAGTGCGTCTTTGCCCTCATGGCGGCGTTGCAAAGCCTCGCCATAGCCACAGCTATGTCTGCGTTGTGCGCCTTGCCCTGAAGGCAAATCCATCACTTTCATTTTGTTCCTCTACTTCCGGGGCAAGGCACTAAGGGTTTTTACTGCCAAACCGTGCTTCGGCCTGGCGACGGAAGTCTTTGGGGGTCATGCCTTTGATTTGCATGAAGCGGCGGTTGAAGTTGGCCACGTTGTTGAAGCCCACGTCGTAGCACACGTTGTTGATGTAGCGGTCGGTTTCCATCAGCAGCTGGCATGCGCGGTTGATGCGCAGGCGGTTCACAAAGTCGGTGAAGGTGTTGCCGGTGGCTTTGCGAAAGTAGCGAGAGAACTGGCTCTCTGCCATGCCGATGCGGGCCGCCACCTCGGCCATGGTGAATTGCTCGGCGCTGTGCTCGGTCAAAAAGCTGACGATGCCGCTGATTTTGTCTAACGATGCGTCGTCGTCAAAGCTCTGCATTTGTACGGTGGACAGCAGGCGGTAGTCGGTGCACTGGGCCAGTTTGTCCAGCAGCATCAAGAACTCGCCAAACCGGGCCAGGCCATGGCTGTTTTTGATGCGTACCAGCGCTTCGCGGGCGGCGTCGCTCATGTCAAAAAACTCGATGCCGTGGCGGGCCCGCTCCAGCAGGGGCAGCAGGCCTTGCAGCTCGCCCACCTCGGCCCCGGCGTGGCGCAGCGGCAGCTCTGAAAACTGCAGCACCATATCGCGCAGCACCACGCCTTCGGCCGGGCTGTCGCTGGAGATCCAGTTGTGCGGCAGGCGCGGGCCGGTGAGCACCAGGTTGCCGGGCTCGAAGTGGCCGATGTAGTCGCCCACAAACAGCTTGCCCCGGGTTTGCACGATCAGGTGCAGCTCGCATTCCTCGTGCTGGTGCCAGCGCACCAGCGGCGTGGGGATGCCGTGCTCCAGGTAGCGCAGGCTGCCGTGGGCCTCGCGGGGTTCGTAGCCCAGGTTCAGATCACGGGCAAAGTCGTGCTCCAGCTCTGGTTCACGGGCCCGTTGCCGCAGACTTGCCATCTTTGTCTCCATGGGTTCAAGACGTCACATTACCACCGTCCACGGTGCGTGCTGGCGCGGCCTACCGCTCATGCAGCATCGCGGATGAACTGCTGCACCTTGTCGGTGGCCTTGCGCAGGGCGGCTACCAGGCGGGCGTCCCCGGCCAACTCGGCCCAGAAGCTGGTGTTGTCGGCCAAAGCCTGCACCGGGTCGGCGGCGGCGCAAATGGCGTGCGCCACGGCGGGGTCCATCGCCTGGTCTTGGTAGACGTAGGCCAGCTCGCCCCGGTGCCAACGCTGCAGGAACGCCAGGAACAGCGCGGGCAGCACGGCCACGGCGTCAATGCTGGCACCCCGGCCCAGGCATTCGCGCACGGTGGGGGCAATGAAGCCAGGCATCTTGGAGAAGCCATCGGCCGCCACGCGCTGGTTGGTATCCAAAATGGCGGCATTGCCAAAGCGGTCCAGCACGGTGTCCCGGTAAGCCGCCAGGTCCAGCGGGCAGGGGTGGGCCGGGGTGTCCAGACAGGGCATGACGTCGATGGTCACGTAGTCAAAAGCCATTTGGCGGATGGCCGCATCGTGCGTGCCTTCATGGATGTAGGTGTACCCCACCAGCGTCCCCGCCCAGGCAATACAGCTGTGGGTGGCGTTGAGCAGGCGAATCTTGGCCTCTTCAAACGGGGCCACCGAGGTGACCATCTGCACGCCGACTTTTTCCCAGTCG
>CANFZJ010000006.1 GCA_947451445.1 Comamonadaceae bacterium | reverse complement strand
CGGTGCAGGGCCAGGCCCATGTTTTTTCTGCGGCCGCTGTGTAAAAAGCTGTAAATAAGCTGTCAACCGATGGCGGGGGCGCTTCGTTGTAGATGCACAAGGAGCAACCCACCATGACCACGATCCACACCAACCCCGCATACAACTGGCCTTCCGACGACCGCGACCGTCGCCGCACGCCAGCCCGCTAAACCCGCCACGGGGCAGTCCCCCGGCATCTCCGGCGCGGTGACCCCCCGAACAACGGCAGCTTAGGCTGCCGTTTTGCTTTTGTGGATGAAATAGGCTGCCAGCGCTTATTCCACCTGCGCTGGCAGCTATTTATTTAATAGCAAATGGATCAAGCCGTTCCGGCCTTCACCTTCAAGCGCCAGGCGTGCAGCAGGGGTTCGGTGTAGCCGCTGGGCTGCTCCAAGCCCTTGAACACCAGATCGCAGGCTGCCTTGTAGGCCGCCGAGGTAGCAAAATTCCCCGCCATGTTTGTGTACAAAGGGTCGCCGGCATTCTGCCCGTCCACCACTGCCGCCATGCGTTCAAAGGTTTCGGTGATCTGGGCCTTTGTCACCACGCCGTGCAGCAGCCAGTTGGCCATGTGCTGGCTGCTGATGCGCAGGGTGGCGCGGTCTTCCATCAGGCCGACGTTGTGGATGTCGGGCACTTTGGAGCAGCCCACGCCCTGGTCGACCCAGCGCACCACGTAGCCCAGAATGCCCTGGGCGTTGTTGTCCAGCTCTTGCTGCTTCTCTGCCGCAGACCAGTTCGGCGTGGCGGTGACGGGGATGGTCAGCAGGCCGGTCAGCAGGGTTGCGCACTCTGCCGTGGCGTCGATCTTTTCCAGTTCCTGCTGGATGCTGCTGACCTTGACCTGGTGGTAGTGCAGGGCGTGCAGCGTGGCGCCGGTGGGGCTGGGCACCCAGGCGGTGTTGGCACCGGCCTTGGGGTGGGCGATTTTTTGCTCCAGCATGGCGGCCATCAGGTCGGGCATGGCCCACATGCCTTTGCCGATTTGCGCCTTGCCGCGCAGGCCGCAGCTGAGGCCGGTCAGCACGTTGTTCTTCTCGTAGGCTGCAATCCAGGCGCTGGACTTCATGTCGCCCTTGCGGACCATGGGGCCTGCGTGCATGGCGGTGTGCATCTCATCCCCGGTGCGGTCCAGGAAGCCGGTGTTGATGAAGGCCACGCGGGCGCTGGCGGCGGCGATACAGGCCTTCAGGTTGACGCTGGTGCGGCGCTCTTCGTCCATGATGCCCAGCTTGACGGTGTTCTCGGCCAGGCCCAGCACGGCTTCGACACGGCCAAACAGCTCGCAGGCAAAAGCCACTTCGGCCGGGCCGTGCATCTTGGGCTTGACGATGTAGACCGAGCCAGTGCGCGAGTTGCCCTTGCGTTTCAAGTCGTGCATGGCGATGGTGACGGTGACCATGGCGTCCAGAATGCCCTCGGGGATTTCTTGGCCATCCGCGTACAGGATGGCCGGGTTGGTCATCAGGTGGCCGACGTTGCGCACAAACATGAGTGAGCGGCCATGCAGGGTGACTTCGCCGCCCGCTGCGCCCGTGTACTTGCGGTCAGCGTTCAGGCGGCGGGTGAAAGTACTGCTGCCCTTTTGCACTTCTTCGGTCAGCGTGCCGAGCTGGATGCCCAGCCAGTTGCTGTAGGCAAGCACCTTGTCGTCGGCATCGACCACGGCCACCGAGTCTTCCAGGTCCAGGATGGTGGACAGCGCGGCTTCCAGCACCACGTCGCTGATGCCTGCGGCGTCGGTTTTGCCGATGGTGGTGCTGCGGTCGATCTGGATGTCGATGTGCAGGCCGTTGTGTACCAGCAGGATGGAGGTAGGGGCTGCGGCATCGCCCTGGTAGCCGACAAAGGCGGCGGGGTCGTCCAAACTGGTGCTGCTGCTGTGCAAGTTGATAACCAACTGGCCGTGCAGCACGCTGTAGCCGGTGGCTTCCTTGTGCGAGCCGTTGGCCAGCGGCACGGTCTGGTCGAGCACGGTGCGGGCGAAGGCGATGACTTTGGCGCCGCGCACCGGGTTGTAGCCCCGGCCTTTTTCGGCTCCACCGGTCTCGGGAATGGCGTCCGTGCCGTACAGCGCGTCGTACAGGCTGCCCCAGCGGGCGTTGGCGGCGTTCAGCGCGTAGCGGGCGTTCAGCACCGGCACCACCAGCTGTGGCCCGGCTTGCAGGGCCAGCTCGGCGTCCACGTTGGATGTGGTGGCGGTGACTTGCGCGGGCACGGGGACCAGGTAACCGATGGATTCGAGGAAGCTGCGGTAGGCGGGCATGTCGGCAATCGGGCCGGGGTGGGCTTTGTGCCAGGCGTCCAGTTCCAGCTGCAGGCGGTCGCGCTCGGCCAGCAGGGCGATGTTCTTGGGGGCCAGGTCGGCCACGATGGCGTTGAAGCCCGACCAAAACGCAGCGCTGGCCACGCCGGTGCCTGGCAGCACTTGCTGTTCAATGAACTGGTGCAGGTTGCTGGCAACTTGCAGGTTGCCGGTGGTGGTGCGTGCGGTCATGGTGCGCCTTGAAGGTGGTTGACAGAAGGGTTGGGTGGGGAAAGCAAACGATGGGCCTACTTTATTCGATGCTTTATCGTTTATTAAAACGCGTAGATTCAGTTTATATGTGACAAAAACAAAGGTAATTGCTTGGGCCGTGAACACGTTCTCAGAGGTGTTCGCCCAGTTGGCGTGCCGCTGCCAGTACCGCTGCCACATAGCGTTCATCGTAGCGGTGCGCGGGCATGGTCAGTGTGACTGCGGCGGCCAGCGTGCCCGCGCTGTCAAACACCGGGGCCGAGATGCCCGCCACCTCGGCCAGCCGGTCGCCCACGGCGGTGTAGTAGCCCTGGGCGCGGATCTGGGCGTACAGCGCGCGGTCCTGGGGCGCAAGCCGGGTGTCGCTGCCAAAGGCGGTCAACACCCGCCCGCCGGTGCCCTGGTCCAGCGGCAGCACATCGCCCGCCTGGATGTGGTCGCGCACAGGGTGGGGCGAATCGACCCGGTAGCGGCACAGCCGCACCTCGCCTTGGCGCACGTGGTAAGCCGCACTCTCGCCCGTGGCGGCCACCAGTTGGCGCAGCACTGGCAGCACCACCCGGTCCAGGGAAAACGCGGCCTGGTAGATGCCGTGCAGGCGGGCTACTTCGGCCCCCAGTGCGTAGCGGCCGTCGTCCAGCCGCTGCACCAGCCGTGCGTGCTCCAGCGAGGCGAGCAGGCGCAGCACCGTGCTTTTGTACAAACGGGTGCGCTCGGCCAGTTCGGCCAGGCCCAATGCCAGGTCGCCACTGCGGAAAGCGGCTAGCAAGGTCAGCGCCCGGTCTACCGCCGCCGCGCCGCCAGGGGCGGCATGGCTGTCGGCCAGGGATTCGGTTTGGGCTTTGCGTGGCATGGGTTGACAGCACAGTGGGAAGCTGTGATTATTTCAATAGAAAGAATATGGTTCTATCTTACAGAATATTATGCCCAACCCCCATTTTTCAGTTCTGATCAGCGAGGTCGGCCCGCGCGACGGCTTGCAGTCGGTCCATGCCACCATGTCCACCGCCCACAAACTGGCCTGGATCGACGCCTTGCACGCCAGCGGCCTGCGCGAGATCGAGGTCGGCTCCTTTGTCCCCGCCAAGCTGCTGCCGCAGATGGCCGATGTGGCCGAGGTGGTGCGCCATGCGCTGGCCCTGCCCGGCTGGACGGTGATGGCCCTGGTGCCCAATCTGCGCGGGGCCGAGGCGGCGTTACAAGCGGGCGTGCACAAGCTGACCATCCCCGTCTCGGCCAGTGCCGCGCATTCGCTGGCGAATGTACGCAAAACCCGCGAGGAGATGGTGGCGGAGGTGGCCCGTATCGTCGCCCTGCGCAACGCCACTGCGCCCGGTGTGTTGGTGGAGGTCGGTATGTCCACCGCCTTCGGCTGCACTTTGCAAGGCCTGGTGGCCGACGAAGACGTGGTCTGGCTGGCCGCCGCACTGGTGCGCGCGGGCGTGGACGAGGTGGGTTTGTCGGACACCACCGGCATGGCCAACCCGGCCCAGGTGCGGCGCTTGTTCCACAAGGTGCGTGCCGAGATCGGCGACAAAACCGGCGCGGCCCATATGCACAACACCCGGGGCCTGGGGTTGGCCAACTGCCTGGCGGCTTACGACGCAGGTGTGCGTACCTTTGATGCCTCGCTGGGCGGGCTGGGCGGCTGCCCGTATGCGCCCGGCGCGTCGGGCAACGTGGTGACCGAAGACCTGGTGTTCATGTTCGAAGCCATGGGCATCGCCACCGGTATCGACATCGACACACTGTTCAAAGCCCGTGCGCCGCTGCAAGCCGGCCTGCCCGGCGAACCCATTTACGGCATGGTGCCCGAGGCTGGGCTACCCAAAGGATTTTTGAATGTCTGAAACAAAACCGCTGCCCTACGCCGGCATCCGCGTCGTCGAATTCACCCACATGGTGATGGGCCCGTCCTGCGGCATGGTCCTGGCCGACCTGGGGGCCGAGGTCATCAAGGTCGAGCCCATTGGCCATGGCCGCGAGGGCGATGCCACCCGCAAGCTGGTGGGCTCGGGGGCGGGCTTCTTCCCCATGTTCAACCGCAACAAGAAAAGCCTGGCGCTCGATCTGCAAACCCCCGAGGGCAAAGAGGCCGCGCTCCGGCTGATTGCCACCGCCGACATCGTCAGCGAAAACTTCAAGCCCGGCACCATGCAGAAGCTGGGGCTGGACTACGCCAGCCTGAAGACGCTGAACCCGCGCCTCATCTACATCAGCCACAAGGGCTTTTTGCCCGGCCCCTACGACCACCGCACGGCATTGGACGAGGTCGTGCAGATGATGGGCGGCCTGGCCTACATGACCGGCCGCCCCGGCGACCCGCTGCGTGCCGGCAGCAGCGTGAACGACATCATGGGCGGCATGTTTGGTGCCATCGGTGCCATGGCGGCGCTGGCCCAGCGAGAGAAGACCGGCCTGGGCCAGGAGGTGCAAAGCGCCTTGTTCGAGAACAATGTCTTCCTGGTGGCCCAGCACATGGTGCAGTTCGCCGTCACCGGCCAGCCCGCCGCACCCATGCCGGCACGTATCTCGGCCTGGGCGATCTACGACGTGTTCCAGGTGAAGGACGGTGAGCAGATATTTCTGGCCGTGGTCAGCGACTCGGCCTGGGCCACGTTCTGCACCGCTTTCGGTTTTGTGGACCTGCACGCCGACACCCGGCTCACCCGCAACAACGACCGGGTCCATGCGCGTGAATGGCTGCTGCCGCTGCTGCGCGAGCGCCTGGGGGGCTTTAGCGCAGCCGAGATTTCGGCAGTATTTGAAAAGCACGCCCTGCCTTTCGCCCCCATCACCCGCCCGCACGACCTGCTGGACGACCCGCACCTGAACGCCACCGGCGGCCTGGCGCCCATCACCCTGCCTGACGGCCGCCCCACCAAGGTCGTGCTGCTGCCGCTGACCCTGGACGGCCAGCGCCCCGGCATACGCCTGAACCCGCCGCGCCTGGGTGAACACAGTGCCGAGTTGCTGCGCGAGCTAGGCTATGGCGAGGCGGAAATTGCGGGGTTGATGCTATTAAATAAATAGCTGCCACCGCAGATGGAATGTGCGCTAGAGGCCTGTTTTTTATAAATTTGAACCCCCCGCATAATCCAGCCCCATGGACCGACTCAAAACCCTGGAAACCTTCGTCGCCGTGGTGGCGCGCGGCAGCCTGACCGCAGCGGCGGTGGCCGAAGGCGTGGCCCCGGCCATCATCGGGCGGCGGCTGGATGCGTTGGAGGCGCGGCTGGGCGTCAAGCTGCTGCTGCGCACCACCCGGCGCATCAGCCTGACGACCGAGGGCACGGCGTTTCTGGAAGACTGCCAGCGCGTACTGGCCGATTTGGCCAACGCCGAGGCCAGCGTGTCGGCGGGCGGCGTGCAGGCCAGCGGCCATTTGCGCATCACCGCCCCGGCCGGGTTTGGCCGCCGCCACGTAGCCCCGCTGGTGCCCTGGTTCCGCGAACAGCACCCCGAGGTGACGGTGTCGCTGAACCTGAGCGACCGGGTGGTGGACCTGGGCGGCGAGGGGGTGGACTGCGCGGTGCGGGTGGGCGACCTGCCCGACTCCAGCCTGGTCAGCCTGCGGCTGGCCGACAACCGCCGCCTGTGCGTGGCCACACCGGCTTTTTTGAAGCGCCATGGCACGCCCCAGCACCCCAGTGATCTGGCAAGGTTTGACTGCCTGGCCTTGTCCAGTGACGCGTCGCAAACCCGGGGCTGGGCGTTTCAAACCGGTGGCCAGCAGGTGGTCTACACCAAACCCGGCGGCCCGCTGGACTGTTCGGACGGGCAGGTGTTGCACGACTGGTGTTTGGCCGGGTACGGCATTGCCTGGCGCAGCACCTGGGAGGTCGAGGCCGAGATCGCCAGCGGCCAGCTGGTGTCGGTGCTGGATGCCTTTGCCGCCCCGCCGAACGGCATTTACGCCGTGTTCCCGCAGCGCAAGCACTTGCCGTTGCGGGTGCGGTTGTGGATTGAGTTTTTGAAGCACCACTATGGGCAACCGGGGTTTTGGACCACTTCGGACATGAAAAAACCCGGCAAGCCGGGTTTTTGAGGGGGAGTGTGGGGGCCTAGCCCTTCAGACACTCTTTGACGGAGGCTTTGTATTCATCTCCCTTTTTGCCCTTGGCTGCTTTGCTGCAGGTGGACATTTTGGATTGCTGCTTGGTCATGCCGTCGTCGGCGGCTGCGGCAGGGGCATCGGCACTGAGACACTCTTTGACGGCGGCCTTGTATTCGTCGCCCTTTTTGCCCTTGGCTGCGGTGCTGCAGGTGGCCATTTTTTGCTGTTGCGGCGTTTTCTCTTTGTCAGCGGCGTGGGCCATGCCGAAGGAGAGGGTGAGGCCCAAGGCGGCGATGAGGGGGTACAGCGATTTCATGCAAGCTCCTGACGGGTAGTGGAGGGACATCCTGCGGACACCCACAGGATTGCAAACTATAACGGGGTGCCTTGATAGCGCGATGACACGGCCCCGTAAAATCGCCCGATGCTCTCAGTCAAACACGAATTGCTCGCGGCGCTGGCCGTCGGGCTGGAACACATTGCCCCCGGCGCAGCCGCCAAAGCCGCGTTCGAGTCCCCCAAAGTGGCCGCCCATGGCGATTTCGCCTGTACCGCCGCCATGCAGCTGGCCAAGCCGCTCAAGCTGAACCCGCGCCAGCTGGGTGAAAACCTGCGCACGGCCTTGTTGGAGCAGCCTGCCTTCCAAAAATGGGTCGAAGCCATCGACATTGCCGGGCCGGGCTTCATCAACATCAAGCTGAAACCCGCCGCCAAGCAGGAGGTGGTGCGCGAAGTGCTGGCCGCTGGCCGCAGTTTTGGCGCGCAGGCCGACAACGGGCAGCGCATTCTGGTGGAGTTTGTGTCGGCCAACCCCACCGGCCCGCTGCACGTAGGCCATGGCCGCCAGGCGGCGCTGGGCGATGCGATCTGCAACCTCTACGCCACCCAGGGCTGGAATGTGTACCGCGAGTTTTATTACAACGACGCGGGCGTGCAGATCGGCACCCTGGCCAGCAGCACCCAGATGCGCGCCAAAGGCTTCAAACCCGGCGACGCCGAATGGCCCGAAGCTGCGTACAACGGCGACTACATCGGCGACATTGCGGTGGACTTTCTGGCCCAAAAGACCGTCACCGCCGACGACCGCTCCGTCACCGCGTCCGGCAATATCGACGACCTGGACTCGATCCGCGAGTTCGCCGTGGCCTATCTGCGCCGCGAGCAAGACCTGGATTTGCAAGCCTTCCAGGTCAAGTTCGACAACTTTTACTTAGAGTCCAGTCTTTACACCAGCGGCAAAGTCGCCGCCACGGTGCAAATGCTGCAAGACGCGGGCAAAACCTACGAGCAAGACGGCGCGCTGTGGCTGCAGTCCACCGACTACGGTGACGACAAAAACCGCGTCATGCGCAAAACCGACGGCAGCTACACCTACTTTGTGCCCGACGTGGCCTACCACATCGCCAAGTGGCAGCGCGGCTTTACCAAGGTGGTCAACATCCAGGGCACCGACCACCACGGCACCATCGCCCGCGTGCGCGCCGGGCTGCAGGCGGCCAACGTCGGCATCCCGCTGGGTTACCCCGACTACGTGCTGCACACCATGGTGCGGGTGGTGCGCGGTGGTGAAGAGGTCAAAATCTCCAAGCGCGCGGGCAGCTACGTCACGTTGCGTGACGTGATCGACTGGACCAGCAAGGACGCCGTGCGCTTCTTCCTGCTCAGCCGTAAGCCGGACACCGAATACACCTTCGACATCGACCTGGCGCGCTCGCAAAACAACGACAACCCGGTGTACTACGTGCAATACGCCCATGCCCGCATCTGCAAAATGCTGCGCGACTCGGGGGCCGACGTGGCTGCGCTGCAAGGTGCCGACCTGTCGTCGCTGGTGGCACCGCAGGCGCAAACCCTGATGCTGCAGTTGGCCAAATATCCCGAAATGCTGACCAGCGCGACGGAAACTTTCGCTCCGCACGACGTGACCTTTTACCTGCGTGAACTGGCGGCCAACCTGCACAGCTACTACGACGCCGAGCGCGTGCTGGTAGACGACATGCAGCTCAAAACCGCCCGGTTGGCCCTGGTCGCCGCCTGCGCCCAGGTGCTGCACAATGGCCTGGCGGTGCTCGGCGTCAGCGCACCTGAACAGATGTAACTGACTTAGTTAGCAGACAGCATGAACAAACAAAAACAACGCGGCGGCACCATCATTGGCCTGATCGTGGGCGTGGTGATCGGCTTGGGAGCGGCGCTGGCGGTGGCGGTGTACGTCACCAAGGTGCCTGTGCCTTTCGCAACCGGCAAGACCCAGGCGAACGGGGCCGACCACGATGCCGCTGAAAGCCAGAAAAACAAAGACTGGGACCCGAATACCCCCTTGCAAGGTAAAAACCCGGTGCGCCCGGTGATACCCGTGGCCCCGGTGGTGTCCGAGCCCGACGCGGTGGTTCCGCCCCCTGTGGCAGCGCCGACACCGGCAGTTGCACCCGTTGCCGCCGCATCCAAGCCTGCGGCCAAACCCGATGTCAAGCCAGACGCCAAGCCCACTGCAGCCGCGTCCAGCGCCGACCCGCTGGGAGATTTGGCCAAGGCCAAAGCCAAGGCCGCCGCTGCGCCTGCGGCCACAGCGGCACCGGGGCTGGCCCCGGCTGCCGAGCCGTTTGAGTATTTTGTGCAAGCCGGGGCGTACCGTACCCAGGAAGACGCGGATGCCCAGCGCGCCAAACTCGCCATGCTGGGCATGGAAGCCCGTGTGACCGAGCGCGAACAATCGGGCCGTACCGTGTTTCGCGTGCGCATGGGCCCCTATCCCAAGCGCGATGATGCCGAGCGCGCCAAGGACAAACTGGAAAATGCGGGCAACGAGACCACCCTGGTCCGTGTCCAGCGCTGAACTTTTGCGGCCTATACCGGTCCGAAACCCCACAAGGAGTGATTTCAATGAAACGTCGTGAGTTTTCGCTGACCTCAGCGAGTGTTTTGGCTGGTTCTGCGCTGGCATTGGCCCATGCGGGTGGCGTGCAAGCCCAAGGTCAGTCGTTTGTGGCGGGCAAAGATTTCCTGGTGCTGGACAAAGCTGTACCGGTGGATGCCCCCGCAGGCAAGATCGAAGTGGTCGAGTTCTTCTGGTACGCCTGCCCGCACTGCTTCGCGTTCGAGCCCGCGTTGACCGCCTGGCTGAAGAAGTTGCCCAAGGATGTGGCCTTTCGCCGCGTCCCCGTGGTGTTCCAGGACAGCTTTGTACCCCCGCAAAAGCTGTACTACACGCTGGAGGCCATGGGCCAGCTGGAGGCCATGCACTCCAAGGTGTTCAACGCCATCCATGTCGAGCACCAAAAGCTGGACAAAGACGCGCTGGTGATCGACTGGGCTGTCAAGCAGGGTCTGGACAAGGCCAAATTTACCGAGACTTACCAGTCGTTCTCGGTGTCCACCAAAATCCGCAAGGCTGCGCAGCTGCAAGAGGCCTTCCAGGTGGCCGGTGTGCCCGCTATCGGCGTGGCCGGTAAGTTCTACACCGACGGCAGCCAGGCCCAGAGCATGGAGCGCGGCCTGTTAGTGGTGGAGTTTTTGCTGGCCCAGCAACGCAAGGTTAAAGCCTGAGGCTGCAGGCCATCCTGTTCCAGGCCCGCTTTGGCGGGCTTTTTTCATTCCGTGGCGTATCGCGCCGCTACAATGCATTGCAAGATTCGTGCCTTTATGAAAAACGCCTACCTCCCCACCTTTAAAACACTCGTTTTGGCTGTGTGCCTCGGCACCACCGGGTTCGTCCACGCCGAAAAAGCCGACCGTCTCAAGCCCATGAACGTCGAAGCCGACGCCATGCGCTACGACGATCTGAAGCAGACCAACGTGTTCACTGGCAAGGTGCAGATGACCAAGGGCAGCATCATCCTCCGGGGTGCCCGTGTGGACGTGCGCCAGGACGCCGAGGGCAACCAGTTTGGCGTGGTCACCGCCGAGCCGGGCAAGCTGGCCTACTTCAAGCAAAAACGCGACGGGGTGGATGAATACATCGAAGGCGAGGGCGAAACCATCGAGTACAGCAGCAAGCTGGACAACGTGAAGTTCATCAAGCGCGCGGTCATGCGCCGCCTGCTGGGCGCCAAGGTGAACGACGAGGTGACGGGCGCGGTCATCGTGTACGACAACACCACCGATGTGTTCACCGTAGACAACAACCTGGGCGGCCAGAACACCCCTGGCGGGCGGGTGCGCGCCATGTTGACGCCCAAGGTTGCCGCTTCGGCCCCTGTCGGCACGGCCATGCCGGGTGCGGCATTGCGCTCCAGCACCACGCTGGAGGGTGTGCCCAAGTGACGGCGGCGGTGCTGCCGACCGAAAGTCGCCTGGAGGCCCGCCACCTGCAAAAGGCCTACGGCAAGCGCAAAGTCGTTAAAGACGTGACGCTGGCGGTCAAAAAAGGCGAGGTTGTTGGCCTGCTAGGCCCCAACGGTGCGGGCAAGACCACTTCGTTTTACATGATCGTCGGCCTGGTGCGGGCGGATGGTGGACAGATTTCCATCGACGGCCAGCCGGTCGAGCACATGCCCATTCACCGCCGTTCGCGCCTGGGTTTGAGCTATCTGCCGCAAGAGGCGTCGATTTTTCGCAAACTCACCGTCGCAGAAAACGTGCGCGCCGTGCTGGAGCTGCAGCACGATGCCGAAGGCAAAGAACTCACCCAGACCGAGATCGAACGCCGTCTGACCGCCCTGCTGCAAGACCTGCGGGTCGAGCACCTGCGGGACTCTTCGGCCATGGCACTGTCCGGTGGCGAGCGGCGCCGCGTTGAAATCGCCCGCGCCCTGGCCACCCAGCCGCGCTTCATTCTGCTGGACGAGCCGTTTGCCGGTATCGACCCGATTGCGGTGATCGAGATCCAGCGCATCATCGGCTTCCTGAAGTCGCGCGGCATCGGCGTGCTGATCACCGACCACAACGTGCGCGAAACCCTGGGTATTTGCGACCACGCCTACATCATCAGCGACGGACACGTGCTGGCCCAGGGCACGCCCGCCGAAATCGTCGAAAACGCCGAGGTGCGCCGCGTGTACCTCGGCGAACACTTCAAGATGTGACGGTGGCTGGATGAAGCAAGGTCTCTCCCTCCGCATCTCGCAGCATTTGGCGCTGACGCCGCAGCTGCAGCAATCCATCCGTCTATTGCAACTGTCCACGCTCGAACTGAGCCAGGAAGTGGACCAGATGCTGGACGACAATCCGTTTCTGGAGCGCAACCTGGACGAAGCGCCGCGCGAGGAGTTCGGCCTGGCGCAGTCCGACACACCCGTCAGTGCGGGTGACCGTGAAACCGAGGTTGCTACAAGTTCTGTAGCTGACTACGCAGGTGAATCCAGCGCAGAAAGCCAAAATGACGCTGAATCGCCACTGACCGGCGGCGACGATACCAGCTGGGACGGTGACGGCACCTCCGACATCAAACCCGACGACAGCGAGTGGGGCGGCGACGCCCCGGCACGGCAGAACAACCTGGGCGACGACAGCGAGATGGACGCCACCGAGCTGGCCCGCAACCAGGAGTCGCTGACCAGCTTTCTGCACCGCCAGGCGCTGGCGCTGCGCCTGGGCGAGGTAGACCAGGCCGCGCTGCGCTTCCTGATCGAATCGTTGAACGAAGACGGCTATCTCGAGGACGACCTCACCGTGCTGGCCCAGGGCCTGTCCGGTGGCGACCTGGAGGCGCAGGACGAGCTGGTGCACCGCTTCACCATGGCCCTGCACCTGCTGCAAAGTCTGGAGCCTGCGGGCGTGGGGGCCACCCATTTGGGCGAATGCCTGGTGCTACAGCTCAAGGCCTTGCAGGCCACCATGGGCGACGACCCGGTGCGCAAGACCGCCCTGCGCATCTGCCGCCAGCCCATCGACCTGCTGGCCCGGCGTGACGTCAAAAAGCTGGCCCAGCTGTGCCACGCCAGCGACGCTGAAATCAAGCTGGCCATTGGGCTGATTGCCCGGCTGGAGCCCAAGCCGGGCCGCCGCTTTGTCGATGTGGAGCGCAACATCGTGGTGCCCGACGTGATCGTGGCCAAGGTCGGGCGTGGCACGCAGACCAAGTTTCGCGTCATGCTCAACCCCGAGGTGATGCCGCGCCTGCGCGTGCACGACATCTACGCCAACGCCCTGCGCATGCACAAGGGCGGCGGCAAAGATTCGTCCAACAACGCCGCGCTGCAGCAGCGGCTGCAAGAGGCGCGCTGGTTCATCAAGAACATCCAGCAGCGCTTTGACACGATTTTGCGGGTCAGCAACGCCATCGTCGAGCGGCAAAAGAACTTCTTCAGCCACGGTGCGCTGGCCATGCGCCCGCTGGTGCTGCGCGAGATTGCCGACGAGCTGGGCCTGCACGAGTCCACCATCAGCCGCGTCACCACCGCCAAATACATGGCCACGCCCTACGGCACGTTTGAGCTGAAGTACTTCTTTGGCTCGTCGCTGGGCACCGAGACCGGCGGCAACGCGTCCAGCACGGCGGTGCGTGCGCTGATCAAGCAATTCGTGTCCTCTGAAGACACCAAAAAACCCCTCAGCGACAGCCAGCTGTCCGACATGCTGAAAGAGCAGGGCATTGAATGCGCCCGCCGCACCGTCGCCAAATACCGCGAAGCCTTGCGGATAGCACCCACGAACTTACGCAAAGCGCTATGAACCAACTCCAAATATTTTTACCTTGCGCCGCTGGCGTGGAAGAGCTGCTGGCGCAGGAGGTGCACGACATCACCGGCCTGCAGGGCGAAGACCTGCGCTCGCACCGGGGCGGCGTGCTGGTGCGCGCGTCCTGGCGCGACGCGATGCGCCTCAACCTGCACAGCCGGCTGGCCCAGCGGGTGCTGATCGAGCTGTCCAACACCGAATACCGTACCGAGCAAGACCTGTATGAGGCCGCCAGCAACGTGGCCTGGGAGATTTGGTTCACGCCCAAGCAGAGCTTCAAGATCGAAGTGACCGCGCAGCATTGCCCGCTGACATCGCTCAACTTTGCCGCCCTCAAGGTCAAAGACGCCGTGGCCGACCGCTTCCGCTTCAAAACCGGCGTGCGCCCCGACGTGAACGTGCAGTGGCCCGATGCCCGCATCTACCTGCATTTGACGACCGAGCGTGCCACCGTCTACATCGACACCTCGGGCGACGCACTGTTCAAGCGCGGCTGGCGTGAAGACAAGGGCGACGCCCCGTTGAAAGAAACCCTGGCTGCCGCCATGCTGGCCGCCAGCGGCTGGGACGCCACCACGCCGCTGTACGACCCCTGCTGCGGCAGCGGCACCATCGCCATCGAAGCTGCGCAAATCGCCTGCAACATTGCCCCTGGCACGCTGCGCCGCTTTGGCTTTGAGAAGCTGCTGCCGTTCCAGCCCCACGTCTGGTCGGCTATCCAGCAGCAGGCCGAGGCCGCCGAGCACCCGCCCGAAGTGGAGATTTTTGGCAGCGACGTGGCCCACCGGATGGTCGATTTCGCCACCCGCAACGCCGAGCGTGCGGGCGTGGCCGAGTTCATCCAGTTTCGCGGTGGCGACGCCCTGCAGCGCATGCCGCCCGCGCCTGCGGGCGTCATGCTGCTGAACCCACCCTACGGCGAGCGGATCGAAGTTGCCGGTGTGGCCGGTCGCCGTGAAGCCGCGCAGACCGAGGACGGCAGCGGCGACTTCTTCCCCCAACTGGCCAGCCACTGGAAGAAGAACTACGCCGGTTGGACCGCCTGGATGCTCACCCCCGACCTGAAGCTGCCCGGCAAGATGCGCCTGAAAGAGTCGCGCCGCGTGCCGATGTGGAACGGCCCGATCGAATGCCGCCTGTTCCGTTTCGACATGGTGGCGGGGTCTGCAAGACGCCCCGCAGACGCGCCCAAAGAATGACGGAATCCCGCAATGCGGTGCTGGACACCAACATCGTCTTGGACATCTTCCTGTTCGACGACAAAGTAGCCAAGCCAATTTTGCCCGCGTTGCAGGCGGGCCAACTGCGCTGGCTGGCCACCCAGCACATGCGCAACGAGCTGGAGCGGGTGCTGGACTACACCCACATCTCGCCGAAGCTGGCCTTCTACCAACTGACCGCTGCGGACGTGCTGGCCGCCTTCGACCGCCACGCCACGCTGGTCGATGTGGCCCCGCGCGTCCACACCATCTGCAAAGACCCGGACGACCAGTGCTTTATCGACCTGGCGGTGGCCCACCAGGCCCTGTTGCTCAGTAAAGACAAGGCCGTGCTTTGTATGAAAAAAAGGCTGCTAGCGCAGGGTGTATCTGCGCAAGTAGCTATGTAATCTGTAGCGTAAAGCTGTCGGCACTGGCACGTGGCCAGTAGAACTTGTAGACGTTGGGCAGGGTGCTGATGTCGTGGTCCAGCAGAGCATCCATGGCCAATGGCGGCATCACGGAGACCAGCAGCTTGACCCCCGCCTCGTTGACCCGGCGCACGATGTGGTGGGCGGTGATCTCGTGCGGATGCGTGAGTCCGGCGGCTTGCACCATTTCTTTCAATGCCTTCAACGTCTGCGCATGGAAGTTGAACACCCGGGTGGCCTTGTCGGGCACGATCAGCGCCTGCTGGCGTACCGGGTCTTGTGTAGTCACCCCGGTGGGGCAGTGGCCGGTGTGGCAAGCCTGGGCCTGCAGGCAACCCAGCGCAAACATGAAACCCCGGGCTGAATTGCACCAGTCCGCGCCCAGCGCCATCATCCGCGCAATATCAAACGCGCTGACCACCTTGCCCGCGCAGCCCAGTTTGATGCGGCTGCGCAGGCCCACGCCGCGCAGGGTGTTGTGTACCAGCTGCAAGCCCTCTTGCAGCGGCGCGCCCACGTGGTCGGTGAACTCCAGCGGCGCCGCGCCGGTGCCGCCCTCGGCCCCGTCCACCACGATGAAGTCGGGCGTGATGCCGGTGACTTGCATGGCCTTGACCATGGCGAACCATTCCCAGGGGTGGCCGATGCACAGTTTGAAGCCAGTGGGCTTGCCGCCCGACAGTTCGCGCAGCCGGGCGATGAAATGCATCATCTCCGTGGGGTTGGAGAACGCGCTGTGGGATGACGGAGACACGCAGTCCACGCCGATGGGCACGCCGCGTGCGTCGGCAATCTCTTGTGTCACCTTGGGGCCGGGCAGCACGCCGCCGTGGCCGGGCTTGGCACCTTGGCTCAGTTTGAGCTCGATCATCTTGACCTGCGGGTGGGCTGCGTTCTCAGTAAAGCGCTCGGCGTTGAAGCTGCCGTCCGGGCTGCGGCAACCGAAGTAGCCGGAGCCGATCTCCCACACCAGGTCGCCCCCGTGGACCTTGTGGTGGATGGAGATGGAGCCTTCGCCCGTGTCGTGCGCAAAATGGCCGCGCTGCGCACCCTGGTTCAGCGCCAGGATGGCGTTGGCCGACAGCGCACCAAAGCTCATCGCCGAGATGCTGAACACGCTGGCGCTGTACGGCTGGGTGCAGCCGGAGCTGGCCGGTTGCAGGCCGGTCGCTGCGTCCAGCCCGATGGTGGTGCGAAAGTCGTGCGTGGCGACCGTGGTGGGGGCAACGGAATGGTTGATCCACTCGTAGCCGTCGGCATGCACGTTCAACTGCGTGCCAAACGGGCGCTTATCCACGTCGCCCTTGGCACGCTGGTAGACCAGGGCCCGCTGGGCGCGTGAAAACGGGTTGGCGTCGTTGTCCGCCTCCATGAAATACTGGCGAATTTCGGGCCGGATGAACTCCAGCATGTAGCGCATATGGCCAATCACCGGGTAGTTGCGCAGCACCGACTTTTTGGTCTGGCGCAGGTCGTACACCCCCACGCCCACCAGCACCAGAAACAGCAGGAATGGTGCAACTCCGGTGTGAAATGCCAGCAGGCTGAACAGGCTGAGCAGCAAGCCCAGGCAACACAAGCCCATGAAGGTGTAGCGGATGGGGTAGAGGGTATTCAAATAATGCAGCATGGAGGGTCTCCTGGCGGCCATGCTACTGCCTAAAATCGGGGTTTGCTATCGGTGAACAACATGACATCCAACCTTCTTATCTCCCCCCTGCAGCCCGACGACTTTGATGCGCTCGACCAGATCCTGGAGGACATGCGCACCCGCTTCGACGAAACGCCCCAGTGGGAGTTCTGCGAAGGCTTCATGGCCGCACTGATTTGCTGCCGCCGGGTCATTCATGCCAGCGAATACCTGCCCGTCATGCTGGATGTGGGTGAAGAAGACAGCGAAGGTAGCTTTGCCGACGCCGCCCAGCAAGAGGCGTTCATGGACCTGTGGGTGCGCCGCTGGAACGAGGTAGCCACCGCGCTGAACAACCCGGACGTGAAAAACCTGGCCGATGAAAAGGCCTACGCCCCCGAGGTGCTGGACGTGCGGGCCATGATGCTGGCACTGACCCCCGAAGAGCGTGCCGAAGCCATGCCGGACGGTGAAGAAGACGGCACATTGCCGTCTTTTGGCCAAGTGTGGGCGTTGGGTTTCATGTACGCGGTAGAGGCCTGGCCCGAAGAATGGACCGTATCGCCCAAGGACAAAGAAGCCAGCCAGTGGCTGGAAGCCGGGCTGGACGCTATCGTTGCGTTGACCGAGGAAGACACCGGCCCGGCCGAAGTCTCCGCCTTTGGTCCTGAAGAAGAGGGTGGTGCCGAGCCGCCCCCCAGCATGTCCATGGCCCGCATGGAGGCCTTTGGCGAAGCCATGTGGGCGGTGTACGACCTGCGCGAGCTAGGCCGCAACCTGGGCCCGCGTGTGGAAACGGTGCGCGTGGAAGCCACCCCAGGCCGCAACGACCCTTGCCATTGCGGCAGCGGCAAAAAGTACAAGAAGTGCCACGGCGTGACCTGACCGTCCGGCCCGGTTAGTTCTTCGTTAAAAACACGTGCAGTTTTGCAGCGGCCTGGCGCTGTACCTTGGCTTGTAAAAACGGCGTCCAGCCCAGTAACAGTCCAGGTGTACCCAGCGCCTGGCGTGACCAGGCCCAAAAATCAAAGCTGTCTACATGCCGGGTTATCAGCCCCTCGGTATTGAAATTGAACTGGCCATCAATCCGGTTGTGCACCAGCCGTCCGGTGGCGCTGAACCGGTAGTGTGCCTCCCAGTGGGCGCGGCCCACAGTGGCATCGGCCTGCACACCACTGAAGTCCAGCCGCCAGGCGTCACGCCCGGTGTTGCGCGTGGCCGCGCACAGCATGCGCCACATACCCCCCACTTCGCGCTGGCCGTTCAGTGTGAAGACGGCATCCTCAAACTGCGCGTCGGCGGCATAGCAAGCGGCCATGGTGTCCGCATCCAACTGTGAAAAAGCCGCATAAAACCGTTCTAGTGTGTGTTGGTTAGGGTGCATGGTTGTCTCACGATGGGTTACATCATCTTACGATGGGGGCAATCGGGTGGCCTATTTGTTCGGTAACCTGCAACCAGGCTACGCTGATGCCATAAAGATCCCATTTTGAAGTTCTCTGCGGGCTTTCTCCGTCCTAAAAGTGACAGAATGTGCCGACTTTAGTGCGATCATTTTCCTTCGCTACCGGCATTCAGGCTGGGGCCCAGGTCGAGCGCCCCATGCCAGAAAAGTTGTTTTAAGTTAACCGATAGCCTGTTGACCGCCACAGGCCCGTCCATTGTGGGTGACCTTTTTCCGTGCAGACTTTAAGTTCAATCCAGCCTGTCGTCACGTTTCGCAATAGCCGTGATGAAGCTCTGAGGGGCACCCTCGTTAACCACCAGCGAACCTCTTTGGTGATGGAGGTGTACAGCCCCCTCTCCCTGGTCCAGACCAGTGAGGTACTGCAAGACCTCACGGTGCGCGCAGGCCAAAAGACCGTCTACAAAGGCCGTGCGGTGGTGGTCAGCCTGGTCAATACCGGCTTGATGGTGGTGGTTTCTGTCAATTTGATGGACCCGTGGAATGAAATGGGGCTCATCCGGCCGGGTGCTGCGGCGGTGGCGGATGCTGCCCTGGCCTTTGTGCAAGACTGGCCCGCCCGGTTTAATGTGCGACGGGAATACCAAGTGGTGGTGAGCGAAATGCGGGCTTATTTTTCGGAGCTTGCACGCTGGATTGAGCAGTTGGATGTCACTGGCGTCTTGCCACGTGGTGCAGATGGCGGCCTTCAGAAAGATGAATTTTTGACGCTCAGCCAGCCACTGCTCGCCAAAGGCCTTGAATATATGCAGTGGTTTGATAGGGAGGCTGCTGCTGTTCCCGAAGAGCTGGCTCCGATGCACCGCAGCTTTGCGCAGGCAGCTATACATCCGCTGTTTTTGCGGGCGCCTTTCGTGCACCGTACTTTTTCCAAACCGCTGGGCTACGCCGGTGACTACGAGATGGTTAACCAAATTGTGGGTGACCCTTGGCAGGGACCGAACAGCTACTTTCAGCTGGTGAACTACATGTTCTTGCAGTCGGGTGTGGCCCAGGCACACCGGAACCGGATTGGTCTTTTGCTCGACCAACTGGTGGCGCTGGCCGCCCAGGCAGTGCAGGCCGGGCGTCCGATGCGGGTGCTGAATATCGGTTGCGGGCCGGCTGTAGAGATTCAGCGCTTGCTGCAACAGTGCCCCGACTTTGACAAGCTGGAATTTGTGTTGGTGGACTTCAGCCAGGAAACCTTGGACTACACCCGTGAAAAGCTGGAAGACTTACAGCACGGCACTGGGAAAAAACTGCACCTCACCATGCGCCACGAGTCTGTAAACCAGTTGCTCAAACGTGCGATACAGCCCCATTACCTGGATGAAAAAGACAAGTTTGACTATGTGTACTGTGCCGGTTTATTTGATTATTTAACAGACAAAGTGTGTACGCGGTTGATGAAATATATGATTTCCCAATCGCGTATAGGTGCAAAATTACTGGTGACAAATGTGCACTCCAGTAACCAAGATCGGCGCTGCATGGAGCACTTGTTGGAGTGGCACTTGATCTATCGTGAAAAATCAGATTTTAAAAAATTATTGCCAACAGGGTTGCATGGCACGGATGTGTATTTTGACGAAACTGGTGTGAATATATTCATGCAATCTTTGGTCGGTGTTGCTGAACTTTCTGCTGCTTGATGTTGCATTTTATAAAATCACGAAACGATATCGAGTATTTGAAGGAGTTGCACGGACATTTGATATTTTTCAATAGCCGAGCAGCATGCCTCATCGCGATTGTTTTGATTTTGGCAGGGGTGGGTTTGGATAAATCTTTTTATCCGCTGTATGCGCATGAATTTTTGCTATTAAGGTTGGCTGCCAGTGCCGTAATTTGTCTTATATTGCTTACATACCAAGGCGATTGGGGTAAAGAGAATATTAAGACACTGACCTACTTTTGGATATGTATACCGCAGATCATGGTTGCATGGATGATTTATAGAACGGATGGTGAAAATTCTATTTATTTTGTGGGATTAACGTTTGTTTTAAGTGGTATGGCCTCTTTTTTACCAATCTCATTTTTTGAGGCTGCGGTATTTAGTGCTTTAACTTTGCTTTCTTACTGCGCGGCTTGTGTTTATCGAGATGGTTCTATACAAGATGTCTCAACATTTTTCGGTAAATTTTTATTCATTGTTTTTTATGCATTGATTAGCCTGACCATTGCCGTCTATAACGAGCGCTGGCGCTGGCTTTCCTTTAATCTAAAAAGAGAAATACAGGAAAAAAACGTTGCCCTGCATAAAACAAACCAGGCATTGGCCGAGATTAAGGGCCATATGATGCAGCAGGAAAAAATGGCCGCACTCGGTACCTTGTCTGCAGGTTTATTGCATGAAGTAAATAACCCGGTGAATTACAGCCTGATGGCCTTGAACATGTCTTTGATGGATGCCGCGGTGGTACGCAGCCCGGACCTGCAGGAAAGCCTGGGCGACGCCAAGGAGGGGATGCAGCGGGTGCAAAACATCGTTTCTGATTTGAAAACCTTTGCCTACCAGAAACCCGGCGGGGACAGCATGGGCCGCATTTTCCTGTTTGAAAAAGCCCTGCAATCGGCGTTGCGCCTGACGGGTTTTGAGCTCAAGGGGATTGCCGTCACGGTCGATATGCCGATGGATACCCATGTGCGGGGCGACGAGCCGGCGCTGATTGGCGTGCTGATCAATCTGCTGGGCAATGCGGCTCTGGCGCTGCACAAGTCCGGGGTGACTGCCCCCCGCATTGAAGTGCGTGCACAGCACCTGGCGGAGCGGCTGGAGGTCACCGTGCGCGACAACGGCACGGGCATCCTGCCCGAGCACCTGGAACGGGTGTTCGAGCCCTTTTTCACCACCCGTGAGGTGGGCAAGGGCCTGGGCCTGGGCCTGAGCGTCAGCTACGCCATCGTCCAGCGCCATGGGGGTTCGTTGCGGGTCAGCAGTGCGTACGGCGTGTGGACTGAGTTTGCCCTGGACCTGGGCCTGGCGAACAACGTCACCTAGTGCCGCTGAGTGCCGTCTTTTATTTTCTATTTTTACCGATCAACACCAAGAAGAGAGCGCTATGAGACCAGACAAAATTCTGTACGTGGATGACGAACCCATGGCGCTGAAGTACTTTGAGCGCCTGATCAGTCCCATGGCCCCCGTGCTGACGGCGCTGTCGGTCGAGGAGGGCAAGGCCGTGCTGCGCGCGCGGGGCCACGAGATTGCCGTGCTGATGTCCGACCAGCGCATGCCCGGTGCACACGGCAACGAGCTGCTGCGCTACGCCCGCGAGCACCACCCCAGCATGGTGCGGATGCTGACCACCGCCTATTCCGAACTGGGCGAGGCCATCGAGGCCATTAACACCGGCGAAATCTACCGCTACGTCACCAAACCGTGGGATCTGGAGCTGCTGCGCGCCGACATGCGTAACGCGCTGGAGCTGTCCGAAACCCGCTGTGAACGCGACGACCTGCTGCGCGAAAAAATGGCCGTGCAGCGCCAGCAGCTGCTGGCCAGCCGTATTTCACAGCTGGCGGTGGTCTGCGCAGGTTTTATGCATGGCGACTATGCGCATGGTTTGCATGTGTTCCTGCAGGCGGCCGAGCACACGGTGTGCAGCCTGCCCCCAATCGACTGGCGCACCATGGACCATGCCGAGCTGATGCAGTACGAAGCCCAGCGCAGCATTGCCATCGGCCAGGCGCTGGCGGCCAGCCAGGCGCGGTTTGCGATGGTCACGGCGCCTGCGGATGCGCTGCAGGCACTGGCGCATGCACTACCTGGCCAGGTCGAAATCATGGGCGATGTCGCTACCTTCACCGGTCGCCAGCCATTGACCTGGCTGCTGGACGCGGCCACGCACGAACCCCCTTCGCCCGCGTCGGTGGCTTGGCTGGCTTGGCTGATGTCGTGCGGTAGCAGCGCCCAGTTGCAGCTCGGTGCGCAGGGCGTCAGCGTGCGTTTAGGGGGGGCTGTCGCTGCTGCCACCCAGCCCGCCGACTGGATTGCCACGGCGATAGAGCGGATCAGCCAGTCGGCTTTAGAAGCGACTTAGTTAACGTGAAATAACTTTCATGCTTCGGGTCGGCTTCGCCGTCGAAGCCATGAAAGTTAGGTAGCTGTCAGCAGCTCTGCCAGCCGCTGTAACGCGTGCTGCACCGTGGCGGCGCGGACTGCGGCCCGGTCCCCGGTAAAGTGCTGCAGCTCGGTGTGCAGCTGGCCGGGTAGGGCAAAACCCAGCCACACCGTGCCGACGGGTTTGTCGGCACTGCCGCCACCGGGGCCTGCCACGCCGGTGACGGCGACGGCCACCTGGGCGTGCGAATGGTGCAATGCGCCGCTCACCATGGCGCGCACCACCGGTTCGCTGACAGCGCCCCATTCGGCGATCAGCCTTGCATCCACCCCTAACTGCTCGGTTTTAGCGGCGTTGGAATAGGTGACAAAACCGCGTTCAAACCAGGTACTGGAGCCCGCCAGGTCGGTGCAGGCGGCGGCGACCATGCCGCCGGTGCAGCTTTCGGCGGTGGCCAGGGCCCAACCACGGTTAAGCATTAAATCGGCCACTAGTGCAGGTAGATCATGCATAGAGTGCTATCAAAAGAATAAAAATCGCCACAGCGCGATGACCAGCAGCGTGCAAAACGCCGCCACCAGGTCGTCGAAAATAATGCCAAACCCGCCGCGTGCATTCAGCCCCTTGAAGGCCTGGTCGGCCCAGGCCACCGGGCCGGGCTTGGCCGCATCAAAGTAGCGAAACAGGCCAAACGCCACCAGCTGGCCGACGAACCCGGTGGGCATCACCAGCCACAGGATGAGCCAAAAGGCCAGCACCTCGTCCCACACAATCGCGCCGGGGTCGGCCACGCGCATGTGCCGGGCACACACCGTGCAAGCCCACCAGCCGATCCCAAAAGACGCCAGCAACAGCCAGCCCATTTGCGCTTGCGTCAGCAGCGGCTGGATCAGCAAAAACGCCAGCCAGGCCCACAGCGTGCCCGCCGTGCCGGGGGCGACCGGGCTCAGGCCCGAACCACCGCCCAGCGCAATGAAATGGGCCGGGTGCGACAGTAAAAACCGCACGCTGGGGCGGTGAATGGGGGCGGGGGTGATTTCATCCATGCCCGCATTATCAGAGGCCGTAGGAACCCGCGTGCGCTAGTCGGTCTGGGTTGATTTAAGCGAAATAGGCCATTCATGCATATAGAACGTGCGGTGATAGCTATATAAATAATAGCGTTACCAGCGCTCCTTGACGCCGGTAAACATCGCCTTCACCAGCCGTGTGCGTTCGATGCGGCCCATGACCAGTGCGGCCATGGCGTGCAGACCCGCCAGGGCGACCAGGCTGTTGGCCAGCAGTGCGTGCAGGTCTTGTAGCCATTCTTCGCCCCAGTAGGTGTCGGTGGTTTGCAGCCAACCCGTCACGCCCAGGGTCAGCACCAGGCCCATCAGAGCCAGCATCATCAACGCACCCAGCGGGTTGTGGCCTGCGTGGTATTCCGGCTGGCCGCGCAGCAGGGTGCGCAGGTGTTGGCGCACGTGGCGCGGCAGGGGGACAAAGTTGGCAAAGCGGGCGTGGGGCGAGCCGATAAAGCCCCACACAATGCGCGCCACCACCCATGCCGAGGCCAGGTAACCAGTCCATTGGTGCAGGGTTTTGCCTTCTTCCAGGACAAAGTAGTTCAGCACGGTGCAACTGACCAGCGACCAGTGGAACAGCCGCACAAACCGGTCCCAGACCGGCACGGTGGCGGCGCTGGCCATTAGCGGGTTTCCAGGATGGCGGCGGTGACGGGGTCGAATGTCACTTCGACCTTCTTGCCGGTTTTGTCTTTACCGTAAATTTCATAGCACTGGTTGGTGACCTTGAAGGTCTTGATCTGGTAGCCCTGGGCTTCCACGCCTTTTTTGAAATCGGCCTGCGGCATCCATTTGTCTTTGGGGGCGTGGCAGGTGGGGTCGGCCAGGGCGACGCTGGAAATGGCGATCAGCAAAGGGGCGAGAAAAAGAGCTTTCATGGAATGTCCTTGGATAAGTGTTGCCCGCGGTTGCGGGTGGCGGCATTGCAACGCTTGCACATGAAGCCAGCCTGAAGCCCGTTCAGCGGGGCTTCAGTGGGAGGCGGTCTAATACCGGCAACGAAAGGCGTGTATGCGGATATTGTTGGTAGAGGACGACGTGGCGCTGGCCGAGGCGGTGCAGGCGCATTTGCGCGGCAAGGGTTTTGCGGTGGACCCGGTGGGCAGCCTGGCGCAGGCGCGGGCGGCTTTGCCGGGGGTGCCGTGGGACGCGGTGCTGCTGGACCTGCACCTGCCGGATGGGGACGGCCTGGCGCTGCTACCCGCCGTGCGCCACCAGTACCCGCGCAGCCTGGTCATCATCCTTACCGCCCGCGACCAGGTGTCCGACCGCATCCGGGGGCTGGACGCCGGGGCCGACGACTATCTGGTCAAACCGTTTGACCCGGACGAGCTGCTGGCCCGGCTGCGGGCGGCCGAGCGGCGCAGCAGCGGCGGTGGGTCGGCGCTGGTACAGGTGGGTGGGCTGGAAGTCGACCTGGGCAAATTGCGCGTCACCCGCAGCGGGCAGGCGGTGCCGCTGACCGCCAAAGAATGGGCGTTGCTGCGGGTGCTGGCTTCACGGTTGGACCGCATCCATAGCAAAGAAGCCCTGCTGGAGGCGCTGTATGGCTTTGACGACGAGGTGGGCTCCAACACGCTGGAGGTGTTTATCTACCACCTGCGCCGCAAGCTGGGCGCGGCCACGATCCAGACCGTGCGCGGCCTGGGTTACCGGTTGAGCTCTTCGGTATGAGCCGCCCTGTGCGCAGCCTGGCCGACCAGCTCACCCGCTCGCTGCTGGGTGCGGTGGCCGGCGTCTGGCTGCTGCTGGCACTGGGCAGTGCAGCCACGGCCCAGTCCGAGCTGGCCGAAAACCTGGACGGCGCGCTGGCCGATACGGCGCACCGCCTGCTGGACCTGGCGCTGCACGAACTGCCCCCTGCGTCTGCCGCTGTGCAGGTGCAGCGCGGTGCCCCGGGGCTGAAAGACGACGCACTGGCCTACCAGGTGGTGGACGCGTCGCACCGGGTACTGCTGCGCTCGCACAACGCCCCGGATACCGCTTTGAACGTGCCGTTGCAGACCGGTTTTTCCGATCTGCCGGGTTGGCGCGTATACACCTACCAGCACCCGGATCGGCCGGTTTTTATCCACATGGCCGATGCGCAGGCGCACCGGCGCGAGGCCCTGTGGGACACCCTGCTGTGGCTGTTGTTACCCCTGTTGGCGGTGCTGCCGCTGCTGGGCTGGCTGATTCGCCGCATCACCCGCCGGGGGCTGGCCCCGGTACAGCACATCAGCACCCAGATTGGCCAGCGCGGCGGACACAACCTGCTGCCCCTGACGGGCCAGTCGTTGCCGAGCGAGCTGCAAACCATTACCGACAGCACCAACCACCTGCTGCAGCGCCTGACCGAAGCGCTGAACACCGAGCGCGCGCTGGCGGCCAACGCCGCCCATGAGCTGCGCACGCCGCTGGCCGCCACCGTGCTGCGGCTGCATGCCCTGCGCGATTTACCCCTGGAGGCGGCCGCCAGGCGCGAGGCCGACAAGGCGCTGGAGTCCGTCGTCCAGCTCAGCCACCGGGCCGAAAAGCTGCTGCAATTGTCCCGCGCCGAATCGGCCGCCAGTTGGGCGCGTGCGCCCGTGGCGTTGGCTGCTTTGGCGGGTACGGTAGCGCAGGAGTTTTGGTCGCAAGACGGGCTGCTGGCGCGCCTGCAGCTGTGCGTGCCGCCGGACGCCGATGCGGTGGCGCTGGGCGACTTTGACGCCCTGGCCATCGTGCTGCGCAACCTGGTGGAAAACGCGCTGCGCCATGGTGGCCAGGGCGCCGTGGAGATTGTGGTGGAGCTACCCGCTACGCTGCGGGTGCGTGACCAGGGGCCGGGTGTGTCGTTGGAGGCACTGGCCCTGGTACGGCAGCGGCATGTGAAAAACATGCCGGGCGCAGCGGGCTACGGGCTGGGCCTGTCCATCGTCGGCAGCATCGTGCAACTGCACGGCGGCGCGCTGGAGCTGGCGTCGCCTCCCGCCGGCCGCACCAGAGGTTTTGAGGCCGTGGTGCGTTTGCCGGTGCGGGTTGCCCGAGATTTAAACTAAAAGTGCCGTTGGCGCTTATAGAACCTGCGCAAGTAGCTATAAAAATAATAGCTTCTTGCGCGGCTGCGCTTTAGGCGCTGTGCAGTGCTTCGTGGCGGTCGGCGGCGGCGAACAGGTCTTGGGCGAAGCCGGGGTCGGTGGCGACAAAGCTTTCGGCCATCATGCGGACTTGTTCGGCTTCGTCGGCGGCGCTCAGGGCGCGGGCGACGGGGGCTTTGAACAAGGTGGCGACCAGGGCGGAGCCCAGTTGGCTGGCGGCGCTGAAGAAGGCGTTCAGTGCAGAACCGATAGCGGGTGCTGCTGCGGAATGGTTCAGAGGAAGGATGTTGGTAGACATGGTGTTTACTCCTGGGTCATCGGTGGATGTTGGAGTTGATTCTAGGGTTAACCCTAGGACGTGTCTAGCAAAAACCTAGGGTTAACCCTCTACTGTGGCGTATCTGCATCGCCAACCACTGCAGGACGTACCGCTTATTCCAGCACTGTCTGCCGCACCGCGTGCTCCCACTGCGCCATCCGCTCTGCCGCTTTGGCCCGGCTCAGGGTAGGCAGGAAGCGCCGCTCGGCCCGCCACAGCGCGGTCAGTTCGTCGGTGTTGCGGTACACGCCCACCGCCAGCCCGGCCAGGTAGGCGGCACCCAGGGCGGTGGTTTCGGTGACGGCCGGGCGGATCACGGGGATGCCCAGCAGGTCGGCCTGGAACTGCATCAGCAAGTCATTCACACAGGCCCCGCCGTCCACCCGCAGCTCGGCCACGGGCGTGCCCCCGGCCTGTACCGCGTCGCGGCCCATGGCCTGCAGCAGTGCGGCGGATTGAAAAGCGATGCTCTCCAGGGCGGCACGGGCGATGTGGGCCAGGGTGGTGCCACGGCTCAAGCCCGTGATGGTGCCGCGCGCCTCGGGCTTCCAGTAGGGCGCGCCCAGGCCGGTAAAGGCGGGCACGAACATCACGCCGCCCGAGTCGGGCACGCTCTGCGCCAGGCTTTGCACCTCACCGCTGCTGGGAATGGCCTTGAGGCCATCGCGCAGCCACTGCACCACCGCGCCGCCGACGAACACGCTGCCTTCGATGGCGAATTCGGTCTGCGCTGTGGGCTGGGCGGCGGCTGTGGTGAGCAGGCCGTTGTGCGAGGTTTGGAAGGTGCTGCCGGTGTGCATCAGCATGAAGCAGCCGGTGCCGTAGGTGTTTTTGGCCATGCCGGCCTTGAAGCAGGCCTGGCCGAACAGCGCGCTTTGCTGGTCGCCCGCCACGCCGCCGATGGGGATGGCGTGGCCGAGCAGGGCGGGGCTGACTTCGCCGTAGAGGGCGCTGCTGGGCTGCACCACGGGCATCAGGCTGGCGGGGATGTCCAGTGCGGCCAGTAGCTCGGGGTCCCACTGGTTGGTGTGGATGTTGAACAGCATGGTGCGCGACGCGTTGCTGACATCGGTGGCGTGCACCCGGCCCTCGGTCAGCTGCCACATCAACCAGCTGTCGATGGTGCCAAAGGCGAGTTCGCCGCGCTCGGCCTGGGCGCGGGCCTGGGGCACGTGGTCCAGCAGCCATTTGAGCTTGGTGGCCGAGAAATAGGCATCGACCAGCAGGCCGGTTTTGCGCTGAATGGTGTCGGCCAGGCCGTCGGCGCGCAGCTGCACGCAGGTGGGTTCGGCGCGCCGGTCTTGCCAGACGATGGCGTGGTGGATGGGCTGGCCGGTGGCGCGGTGCCAGACCAGCGTGGTTTCGCGCTGGTTGGTAATGCCCACGGCGCGGATGTCTTTGGCCTGCAGCCGGGCCTGGGCCAGCGCGGCGCGGGCGGTGGCCAACTGGGTGCGCCAGATTTCCAGGGCGTCGTGTTCCACCCAACCGGGCTGGGGGAAGATTTGCGGCAGTTCTAGCTGCGACTGGCTGACGATGTGGCCG